>CAZDEX010000190.1:0-4503 GCA_964504405.1 uncultured Gaiellales bacterium
GATCGCGAAGCGCGGCTGGCGACGGGCCTGCGGAGTGTCTGACACCGGTTCGGGTCGAGCTCGCCGCCCGGGTCGCAGGGGTGTCAGACACCGGTTCGATTCCCGCCGCGGCCGAGCGCCAACGGCGGTTCGATGCCCGCTCTGCCGCTAAGGGATTCGGCGTGTGCTCGATCGGCACGATCGCGTCGGAGGCGCGCCCTAGCCGCGCGGCGGCGAGTTGCCCAGAAGCCGTGCCACTGTGACGAAGCGGTAGCCCCGTCCCTGCAGGGCGGGCAAGAGCGCCGCGAGCGCGGCCGCCGTTGCCGGCGCCCGCGGAGAGCCGTTCAGATGCATGACTACGATCGACCCCGGGTGAATCAGATCGAGCACCTGACGCTCGACGAGGCGTGGGTCGCGCAGGTATGCGTCGCCTGAGACGACATCCCACTGGACCGGCTGCTCGCCGAGCGATCGAACGAGCTTGATGTCGGTTTCGTCCTGGCAGCCACCCGGGAAGCGGAAATAGCGCGGGCGGCGGCCTGTCGTCCGTTCCAGTAGTCGAGCCGCCGCGAGCACCTCGCGTCGCTTTCCGACCGCGACAGTTGGTAGCCCGTAACAGGGCTGCTCCCACGCCCCGTGATCGAGGGAATGGTTCTCGAGCTCCAAGTACGGCCTCGTCGCAAGCGAGCGAACGAGGCGAGGATGCCGCAGCATGAACAGACCTGTCAGGAAGATCGTCGCCGGCACGTGCGAGCGCACCAACTCCTGGACGATCAACGAGTCGTACCCGACGGGATCGGCGTCGAAGGTCAAAGCAAGCAGCCGTCCGTGCCGCGAACCGTGCAGGACGAGCCCGGGTGCCGGCTTTGGCACGAAAGCGCACAGCAACGGCACGAGCAGAAACAGTAGAAGCCCGTGATAGAGCGACCGCCGGCGCGGCGAGAACACATACCGCTGCCGGGTGCCGCCCATTGAACGACTCTACGGCAACGGCAGAGCGAGAATGACGGCGGTCCGCGTCCCGCCGACGCGGCGCGACGGTTCGAACGGGTGTCTGACACCTCTGCGCTCACCTGTGGCGAGCGTCCTTGACGGCTGAGGCGGATCCTCCGTGCTACTCAGCGAGTTGGGCGTCCAGCCAATCGAGTTCGGACTGGTCGTCAGGGTCGAGCGCGACCCCGAGAGCGGTTAGCTGCCTCTTTCCTGACTCCACAAGTCGCGCCCCTTCCGCGCGGTTGCCGCGTGCGAGAGCGAGCGCGGCTTGGTTCAAGCTCTGCCAGGCGTCCACGTAGGCATCGACTCCTGAGCGGGAGTCTCGCTCCGTGAACATGCGCGCGGCCGCCTCGAGATCGCCTCGGTGAAGCTCGACCCAGCCGAGGTTGTGGAACTCCATCTGCTTGCGCTGCTCGTCGCCGAGCCGATCGGCGAGCGCCACGCTCTCGAGATAGACCTCGCGAGCACGGTCGTACTCCCCACTCAACCGAAGGCCCGCGGCCTGAAGGTGCAGCGGAGAGCCTTCGGCTGCGAGATCACCGGACTCACGCGCCTTGGCGACGCCTTCCGCTGCAAGCCGAGCGACCTCTTCGTAGTCGCCGTCGCGAAGCGCGGCGCGCGCGAGACCGGTCAGGCCGTCGCTCTCGCCCCGAACATCGTGCAACTGCCGCGCCAGATCAAGCGTCTGCTGCGCATAATCACGCGAAGGCTCCCCGTTCCTGAAGGCGAACAGATGCGCTCCGTAGAGCACCCGTACCCGATCGATCGAGGGCGCATCCGCTCCCGGCGAGCTCAGCGCCTCGTTGATCCGGGCCGCACCCTCGTCGAACTCACCGCGGCTGAACCACTCCCGCCAATGCTCCGCAGCCTCTCTAAGCGTCGACATGCCCGGAACCTACACGCCAGCCAAGAGGTCTGACAACGGCCAGTCCACGGGTGCGCCAACGCGGGTTCACATCCGTTCAGGAGCTTCCACGCCGACCAGATCGAGGCTTCGCGCGATCACGCTCTGCGTCGCCTTGATCAGCCCGAGGCGGAACGCCTGCTCGGGTACGTCGAGCACCCGGCACTGCTGGTAGAAGCGGTGGAAGTCGTCGGCGAGGCGGATCGCGTACGCCGGCAGGAGCTGCGGGCCGCGCCGGTCGGCCGCTTCGCGCACCGTCTCGGGGAAGTCGGTGAGCCGCTTGATCAGCTCCTTCTCGGCGGGCGCGAGCGGCCCGGGTGGCGGACCGCCGATTTCAGCGTCGCCCGCGGAGCGCACGATCGACGCGATGCGCGCATGCGCGTACTGCACGTAGTAGACCGGGTTCTTCGCCGTCTTCTCCGACGCGAGGGCGAGGTCGATCTCCATCGTCTGGTCGGGCCCGCGGTTCACGAGGTACCACCGCGGCGCGTCGACGCCGACCTCGTCGATCAGCTCGTCGAGCAGGAACACGTTGCCCGACCGCTTCGATGCCTTGGCGGTCTCGCCGCCGCGCATCAGGTGCACGAACTGGTACAGCAGCACCTCGACGCGCTGCTCGTCGTAGCCGAGCATGCGCGCGATCGCGCGGTACCAGCGTGCGGTTGCGTGATGGTCGGCGCCCAGCACGTAGATCGCGCGGTCGATCCCGCGCTCCAGCTTGTCGACGAGGTAGACGATGTCGGCGGCGCGGTAGGTCGGCGTCCCGCCCTTCTCCGCCGAGCGGATGATCACCCAGTCCTGCTCGTCACCGTACGTCGACGAGCGCGCCCACACGGCGCCGTCCTTCTCGTAGGTGTCGAGGCGCGGCAGGAACTCGGGCAGTCGCTTCTCGAGCTCGCTCTGGAGAGCCCAGCTGTCGAAGTGGATGCGGAACCGCTCCATCGAACGCTCGATCGACTTCAGCATGTGCGGCACCGGATCGCCGTCGAGCCGCGCGAGATCGGCGATGTAGTCGCCGTGGTAGCCGTCCTCGGGAACGGGCTCGCCACGCCGGACCGCCTCGACGGAAGCGCGGAAGAGGTCGATCTGCCGACCCGCGTCGTTGTAGTAGTACTCGCGCGTCACGTGATGGCCGCCGAACTCGAGCAGCCGCGCGACGCTGTCGCCGTAGGCGCCGTTCCGCGCCGCCGAAACGACGATCGGCCCCGTCGGGTTCGCCGAGACCATCTCGACCTGCACCTGTTCGGGCGGGTCGGCCCACCTACCGCCGTAGCGGTCGTCGATCTCGCCGAGCGCGTCGAGAAAGAACCGGTCGGCGACGCGCACGTTGATGAAGCCCGGGCCGGCGACCTCCGCCGACTCGACCTCGTCGAGCGCCACGACCTTGTCAGCGAGCTCCTGCGCGAGCTCGCGCGGCGGCCGGCCGAGCTGCTTCGCGCTCCGCATCGCGACGTTGGTCGCGAAGTCTCCGTGCGTCGGGTCCTTCGGCCGCTCGAGCTCGACCTCCGTTCCCGCGACCTCGCTGATGCGCGCCGCCAGGCGCTCGACCGCCGAGGCTCTACCCGCCAATGACGTTCCGGGGTTCGAACATGCGCTCGAGCTTCTCGATCTCCTCGCGCGAACCTGCACCGACGACCACGTCGGACTCCTCGAGGCGCGTGTCCTTGTTCGGGCGCATCTCGAGACCGTTGGCCTTGCGCACCGCGAGGATCTGCGCGCCCGTCACCGAGCCGATGTCGAGCTCGCCGATCGTCTGGCCGACGGCGCCGCTCGCGGCCGTGACGAGGATCTCCTCGAAGCTCGACCCCTCGGAGGAGCTCATCGCGCTCAGGAACGACGCCACCTGCGGCTTGATCATCATCTGCGCCATCACGCGACCGGCGGTGGTGTACGGCGTCACGACCCGGTCGGCGCCGGCGAGCTTCATCTTCCGCTCCGCTTCTTCGCTCGACGCGCGCGCGATCACGCTCAGCTCGGGCCGGCGCGACTTCGCGGAAAGCGTGATGTACATGTTGTCGCCGTCGTCATCGGAGGCCACGATGATCCCCCGCGCGCGGTCGATCCCCGCCTTCTCGAGGTCCTCGTCCTCCGCGCCGCTGCCGTGGACGAACAGGTCGTCGTTCTCGCGCGCGTGCTCGAGCGCCTCCTCGCTGAAGTCGAGAACGACGTAGCTGACGTCCGCCGCGCGCAGCTCTTCGGCAGCGCGGCGGCCGACGCGGCCGTAGCCGCACAGGATGATGTGGTCGCGAAGCTGGTCGATCATCTTCTGCCTCTTCCTCTCCTTCCAGGCTCCGCCGAAGACGCTGTGGGCCACGGAATCGAACAGCTGCGCGGCGAAGTACCCAAAGATAGCCACGCCCGCGAGCACCACTCCGATCGTCAGCAGCTCGGCGCCGAGCCCGTGCGGTGTCGTGTCGAGGCCGGTGAGCGAGGCGGTGACGATCGTCCGATAGAGCGCTTCGTGCCAGGCTTCGTGGAGCAGGGCCATGAACCCGAATGTCCCGGCGGCGAAGAGCCCGGCTATCGCGGCGACGAGAAATGCGATCTCGCGCCGTGTGAAGCCATTGCCCTGCAAGCCTCTAGTATCGTCAAGCTAGATGGACGACGACGCACCCGCTGAGCGCCAG
>CAZDEX010000191.1:0-4465 GCA_964504405.1 uncultured Gaiellales bacterium
GATGCGTGTCGGCCCCGTCTCGATCACGAACGGCGTGTTCGGCAACCGCCCGCACTGCATCTACCGCGGTTTCTGCCTCGAGGGCTGCAAGGTGAATGCGAAGGCCTCGCCGCTCGTGACGCACCTGCCCGACGCGATCGAGCGCGGCTGCGAGGTGCGCGCGGAGTGCATGGCCACGCGGATCGAGATCGACGACGCCACGGGCCGCGCGTCGGGCGTCGTCTACGTCAAGGACGGCGACGAGCGGCTCCAGCGCGCGGACGCGGTCGCCGTATGCGGCTACGCGATCGAGACTCCGCGGCTGCTTCTCAACTCGACCTCCCCCCGGCACCCGCACGGCCTCGGCAACAACGCCGACCTCGTCGGCCGGTACGTGATGGTGCAAGGCGCGACGCAGACGGCAGCGCGCTTCCCGCAGCTCTTGCGCATGTACAAGGCGCCGCCGCCGGAGATCTCCTCCGAGCAGTTCTACGAGACCGACGAGCGCCGCGGTTTCGCGCGCGGCTTCTCGATCCAGACGATCTCCCCGCTCCCGATCGGCTGGGCGGAGCACGTGACCGCCGAGGGCCACTGGGGCCAGAGCCTCCGCGAGTACATGCGCGACTACAACCACTGGACGGTCCTCGGGGTGCTCGCCGAGTTCCTGCCGCAGCCGGAGAACCGCGTCACGCTCGCCGACGAGAAGGACCAGTACGGCGTCCCCGTCGCGCACTTCAACTACAACCAGTGCGCGAACGACAAGGCGATCGTGTCGTTCGCGCGGAAGGTGCTCGCCGAGATCTGGAAGGGCGCAAACGCGATGGACACGCTGACGATCGACCGCTACGCCCACCTCGTCGGCGGTGCGCGCATGGGCTTCACGCCGGACGACTCGGTCTGCGACGCGTCGCACCGTGTGTGGGGCGTCGACAACCTCTTCATCGTCGACGGCTCGGTGCTGCCGACGCAGGGCGCCGCGAATCCGGCGCTCGTGATCATGGCGCTTGCGGACCGCTGTGCCTCGCTCCTCGAACGGAAGACAGCCGCCTGATGCCGGCGACGAAGATCTCGAATCCGCGCGACCTCTCGGTGCAGCTCCTCGGTGAGCTGCTCTACGTCGAGCGGCGGCTGCACGACTCGGTGCTCCCCACGCTCGTGGGATCGGTGGCCGACGAAGAGCTCGCAGAGCGGCTGCGTGTGCACGAGGAGGAGACACGGCACCACGTCGACCGCGTCGGGGACGCCTTTCGGATGCTCGGCGTCTCTCCCACGTCCAACAGGTTCGAGCCGCTCGAGGCGGCGGTGCACCAACACGACGAGCTTGCGGGCTCGATCCTCGACGCGCGGCTCGCCGACCTCTTCCACGCACAGGCAGCGCTGCACACCGAGCACCTGGAGATGGCCTGCTACCGCACGCTCCTCCCCTTTCTCCCGCGCGACGTCGCGAGCGTCCTGCGCCCGTCGTACGACGAGGAGGGCGAGGCGGCCAAGAACATCGTCAAGGCGATCGACCGCCTGGCCGATGCGGGCTGAGCTGGCGGCGCTCGACCTGCGCCGGCTCTCACGGGCGCGCGTGAAGCGCGGCGTGAAGGCCGTTGCACACCAGTTCGTGGCGCACGACCTGCTGACGTATTCCAGCGCGATCGCGTTCCAGGTGCTCTACGCGATCCTCCCGCTCGCCATGCTCGCGCTGGCGGCGCTCGGCATCTTCCACTGGGAGTCGATGTACACGAACCACATCGCCCCGTCGCTGCGCTCCACGCTCTCGGCGGACGCCTACCGGATCGCCAACCGGACGGCCATGCGCATGATGAACGGCAAGCGCCTGTGGTGGTCGACGCTCGGCCTGATCGTCGTGCTGTGGGGTGCCGGCGCGGCGCTGCGCTCGATGATGACGCCGCTGAACGCGGTGTACGACGCGCGCGAGACCCGCTCGTGGCTTCGCCGCATGGCCGTGTCGATCGGCGGTGGAGGTCTCGTGATCGTCTGCATCGTCGGCGCGCTGCTGATCCCACTGGTTGCGCCGCTCTGGAACATCGGCGGCGTGCTCGCGGTCGTGTTCTGGATCGTCCGCTGGCTGGCGACGCTTGCCCTCCTGGTCGCCGCGATCGCGACGCTCCTCTGGGTCGTGCCCGCCAGGAAGCGGCCGATCCAGTGGATCAGCGTCGGCAGCGCGCTCTGCACCATCTGCTGGATCGTGGCGACGGCCGGGTTCGGCGCGTACATCAGCGCGATCCCGTACTCGTCGTTCTACGGAGCGATCGCCGGCGCCGTGCTGCTTCTCATCTACCTCCACGTCTCGACGATCGCGTTCCTGCTCGGCGTGGTCGTCGACTCGCTCCTCCGCGACACGGTCAGGAGCCGGACGGGACAACGGTCACGGCCATCGTCGAAGACGCGATCCGGGGCCCGGCCTCGTCGCAACGCCCCTTGATCGCGTGGCTCATCTGTGGGCGGACAAACAGGTGCCGGCGAGGTCGAGGCCGTACACGGGCTGGTAGGTGATGCATCCGACGCGCTGCGCGACGAACACGCGCGCATTCAGCACGGCATACGCAGCGAGCGGCGCATCGGTGCGCGCCACGTCGATCCCAAGCCGGCCGTAGGCACGATCGCGCCCGACACCGGTCAAGCGTTGCGCGGCATCGATCTCACGCGTGATCCGCCTGCTCGCAAAGTACGAGATGTTCGTGTTGCCGACGGCACGGATCACGCGGCCGTCGAGTAGCTTGTCGAGCAACCCATACGGATCGCCGTAGTCCGGCCGGGTGATCACATCTGCGATGTCGAATGGGGTGCCGCGGACGCCCGTGAGCGTCAGCTGGCCGGGTGACGTGTCGATGCGAACGCGGAGCCCGATCTTCTTCAGTGCGTCGGCGACGACGATCGCGCGCTCGCCGCAGTCCTGCGTGCCGCACGTCAGAAAGACGGCGTGGCCGCCGCGCAGGTGCCCGGCGGCGAGGCGCCGCGCCGTCGCAAGGTCCGGGCCGTTCACCGGATAGACATGCCTCCGCTGGTAGCCGGGGAAGCCCGGCGGCAGGTACTCGTCCGCCGGCGTCGCGCCCTCCGGCCCGAAGAGCCGCACGAGAGCCGGCCGGTCGAGCGCGTAGTTGACCGCCCGCCGCAGCTGCGGGTTGTCCTTGAAGAGCGGCCGCTCGGTGTTCAGTGCCAGGTAGGCGACGGTCGGCTGCTGGACGACGAGTAGATGCCGACGGTCGGCGTGGAACTTCTGCGCGAGCGACGCGAAGCCCGACGGCGTGACCACGCCGTAGTCCACCTCCCCACGTTCGAGCTGCAGCAGGATCTGCGAAGGGAACGCGCCGAACTGGTAGATGATCCGCTTGATGCGTGCCGGCCTCGGGCCGCGGTAGTACGGGTTTCGGCGCAGCACGAGCGAGCGGCCGATGCGGTAGCTCGCGACGACGTACGGGCCGGCGGACGGCAACGTGTCGTCCTGCCTGTCCGGCGCCCACGCCGGCACGGCACAGAAATACGGCAGCGCGAGCCGCTGCACGAAATCGGGCGCCGGCGTGCGCAGCCGGATCGTGAGCAGGTCGCCGCGCGCGCTCCAGCCCTTCACCTCGCGGAGGTACGGCTCGGCCGGCGAGACGAGCAGCGGTGACCGCGCGCGTTCGAACGCACGCGCGAAGGACCGGGCCGTCACGCGGGCGCCGTTGCTGAACCGCCAGCCGTGGCGGATCGCGACCGTGTACGTCAGCCTGTCCTTCGAGACACGCGGCATCGTAGAGGCGATCTCCGGCATGAGCCGGGTTCCTCGGTAGCCGGCGACGGGCGGATAGTTGACGAGCTTCGCGCACGTCGCGTACTCGAGCTCCCACGCCTGCTGCGTCTGGGCGAGCGCCGGATCGAGCGACGCGAAATCCTGAGACTGACTGACGACGAGCGCGCCCGCGGGCGCTGCTGCACTACCGCGGCCCGTGGCGAGCACGACGCCGAGCAGCGTCAGCACGATGGTCAGCACCACGCCGAACGCGGAGACCTCGATCGCGGTGCGCACGACCTGGCGTGGACGCCTGGGGCGTGGCGGGCGCTCGCTGTCCTCCACGCGGGAGTGGTAGCAGCCGCGCTTCTACGGCGTCGTGGTCGTGTCGGTCACCGTCGTGTCGGTGAGGGTGGGGTCGGTCGCCGACGGGTCGCTCGCGGTCGGATCCGTCGCCGACGGATCCGTCGCCGACGGATCGGTCGCCGACGGATCGGTCGCCGCCGGGTCGGTCGCCGACGGATCGGTCGACGGGTCCGCCGACGGATCGCCCGTCGGGTCGGCAGAGGTGTCGGACGACGCGGCCGGATCGGCGGAGTCCGTGCTCGTGTCGGTCCCGTCCGTCGTCGCCGCGCCGTCGCCGGAGGCGTCCGTCGTGGTCGGATCGGTCGCCGCGTCGGTTGTCGTCGCGGCCGCCGTCAGGGTCCGGGCGGCGGCCGGCGCGCCGGACCGCGGGCGCGACGGCCCGGGTGGCGCTGCCGTATC
>CAZDEX010000192.1:0-4436 GCA_964504405.1 uncultured Gaiellales bacterium
GCCGCTCTCGAACCTCGACGCGAAGCTGCGCGTGCAGATGCGCGCCGACATCGCGAAGCTCCAGCGCGAGCTCGGCACCACGACGATCTACGTCACGCACGATCAGGTCGAGGCGATGACGATGGGCGACCGCGTCGCCGTCATGAGCAAGGGGGTCCTGCAGCAGGTCGACGCGCCTCAGCGCCTGTACGACCGGCCCGAGAACCTGTTCGTCGCGGGCTTCATCGGCACGCCGCCGATGAACCTGCTCGAAGGGACGGCGTCCGTGAACGGCGGCGTGAAGATCTCGTTGGGCGGGCACGAGCTGGCGATCAGCGACGAGGCCGTTCGCAACTATCCGCGGCTCCGCGAGTACGACGGCCGCAACGTGATCGTCGGCCTGCGCGCCGGCGACCTCTACCCGGCACAAGGCCGTGACGACCTGCCCCAGATCGACGCTCGGGTCGAGCTCGTCGAGGCACTCGGCGGCGAGTCGATGGCGTACTTCCGGGTCGACACGCGCGCGATCAAGGCCGAGCAGGCCGAGGAGGAGGAGATTCTCGCCTCGGAAGGCAGCGAGACCGTCGTCGGCTCGCGCCCGAATCTCGTCGCGTCGTTCCCGCCTCACGTCCAACTGAAGCTCGGCGACGACGTCCCAGTAGCGGTGGACACGAAGAACCTGCACTTCTTCGATGAGGCTGACGGCGCTCCGCTCCGCTAGCACCTGCGCAATCGCGCTCGCGATTGCGTTGATCGCCACGACGGCGCTCGGCAGCTCTGCTGCCGGGCCGCCGACCGGTCCCGTCCTGACCGCGCTGTCGACGCTTCCTCAGCAGTCGTCGCTCGCCTCGCAGCGCATCTACTTCGTGATGCCGGACCGGTACGCGAACGGCGACACGTCGAACGACACCGGCGGGCTCTCGGGGCCGACGGGGATCACCGGCTTCGACCCGAACGACTCGGGCTACTACCACGGCGGCGACCTGAAGGGGCTCACCGGCGGGCTGCAGCGGATCAAGGACCTCGGCTTCACGGCGCTCTGGATCACGCCGGTGCTGAAGCAGCAGACGACGCTGGGGGGGAGCGCCGCCTACCACGGGTACTGGGGCCTCGACTTCACCACCGTCGACCCGCACCTCGGCACCGACCAGGACTTCTCGAACCTCGTCGACGCCGCGCACCGGCTCGGGCTGAAGGTCTACCTCGACGTCGTCGTCAACCACACGGGCGACGTGATCGTCCTCCCGGACTCGAACACGTACTCGGACATCCGCTTCCGCGACTGCCACGGCAAGTTCTTCAACGCGGATCGCTACGCGACGTCGAACACGTTCCCGTGCCTCGCGGCGCGCTATATGCCGAAGGTGCCGTTCGTCCCCGCCGAACAGCGTCACGTCAAGAAGCCGGACTGGCTGAACGACCCGCTGAACTACCACGACCGGGGCAACATCGACTTCGGCTCGTGCAGCGACCAGTGCTTCGAGCAGGGCGACTTCTTCGGGCTCGACGACCTGTTCACCGAGAAGCCGAACGTGATGAACGGGCTCGCGCAGATCTACGGCGCGTGGGTGACGCGCTTCCACGTCGACGGCTTCCGCGTCGACACGGCGAAGCACGTCAACGCGGCGTTCTTCAAGCGCTGGGTGCCGAAGATCCAGGCGTCCGCCCGCTCGGTCGGCATCGCCGACTTCCCGATCTTCGGCGAGGTGACGCTGAGCGACCCGGTCGACCTGGCCGCGTTCGTCCGCTACCGCGGCCTGCCGCAGGTGCTCGACTTCCCGTTCCAGGACGCGGCCGCCAGCTACGCCTCCGCCACGGAGAGCGCGCAGGCTGTCGCCTACCGGCTCCAGGCCGACGACTACTTCCGCACGCCGAACGGCGTCGACCCGACGTTCGCGACGTTCCTCGGCAACCACGACATGGGCCGGGCGGCCCAGCAGATCCTGAGCCGCGCGCCGTCCCTCACGGGCACCGCGCTCCTGCAGCACGTCGAGCTCGGCTGGGATCTGCTGTACCTGCTGCGCGGCGCGCCGGTGGTGCAGTGGGGCGACGAGGTCGGGATGATCGGCTCCGGCGGCGACAAGGCCGCGCGCCAGGACATGTTCCCGACGAAGGTCGCCGACTGGCAGACGGAGCAGCGCGTCGGCGGCGCTCCCATCGGCAAGGGCTCGTCGTTCGACGTCTCGAGCCCGCTCGAGCCGTACCTGGCGCGCCTCGGGCACCTCCGCGACACGTATCCGGAGCTCTCGGACGGCGCGTCGGTCGTCCGGTACGCCAAGGGCGCGGTGCTCGTCGTCTCGCGCCTCGACTTCCGCACCGGGCGCGAGATCGTCGTCGCGTTCAACAGCGGATCGAAGACGGAGACCGTGAACGTGGCGACGGACACGCCGGCCGCGACGTGGACCGTCGGCTACGGCCCCGGCTCCGCCTCAGGGAACCTGACGCTGACGCTGCCGCCTGTGTCTGCGTTGCTCGCAGTGCCCTCGGCCGGGCTGCCGCGTACGGCGCCTGCGACCCCGTCGCTGACGGTCAAGCCGGACGACCTGACCGACTATCTCGTGCTGCAGGCGAAGGTTGCGACCCCGGCGTCCGTGTGGTTCGCCGTCCGGCGCCCGGGCGGCGCATGGACGAAAGTCGCCGTCGACGACTCGACCCCGTACCGCGGCTTCCTCCTCCCGAGCCAGTTCAAGCGGAAGCAGAAGCTCGAGGCGGTCGCGGTCGCACGCGGCCTGGACGGCAGCGTCGCGGTCTCGAAAGTCGTCACGTTCGCGATTCGCTAGCTTCCGCCGAGTCAAATGAGCCAGACCGGCATCCACACAGGTACCTGGTGGCAGGAGGCACATGGCGCGGACGACGGCGTCCTGGTCGCCTACTTCAGCATGGAGTTCGGCCTCGACGCGCGCCTGCCGATCTACTCCGGCGGCCTGGGCGTGCTCGCAGGCGACCACCTGAAGGCGGCTGCCGAGCTGGGGATACCGCTCGTCGGCGTCGGCCTCTTCTACCGCGGCGGGTACTTCACGCAGGGGCTGAGCCCGGAGGGCCGCCAGACCGAGAAGTACAACGCGCTCGACCCCGAGGAGCTCGGCCTCGTGCGCGAGCCCGTCCAGGTCGACGTCGCGCTCGCCGGCGAGACGGTCACGGCCAACGTGTGGCGCTACGACGTCGGGTCGGTGCCGCTCTATCTGCTCGACGTCGACCTGCTGACCGACGCGCTGTACAGCGGCGATCGGGAGCACCGCATACGGCAGGAGCTCCTCCTCGGCGTCGGCGGAGTGCGTGCGCTCGAAGCGCTCGGGCTCGCTCCGACGGTCTTCCACGTCAACGAAGGGCACTCGGCCTTCCTCTCGATCGAGCGCGCGCGCCAGCTGGTCGCGCGCGGCAGCGATCCGAAGGAGGCGCTCGAGCACGTCCGCCGCACGACGGTCTTCACCACGCACACGCCGGTGCCGGCCGGCAACGAGGTGTTCGGCGCCGAGCTCGTGCAGCGCTACGTCGGGTCGCTCGCCGCCGAGGCGGGGCTGGGCGACGACGAGCTGCTCGCGCTCGGCCGCGCGGACGGCACCGACGGCTTCGGCCTCACCCCGCTCGCGCTCCGCCTGTCGGCATACGCGAACGCCGTCTCCGAGCTGCACGGCGAAGTCGCACGCGAGATGTGGTCGTCGCTCGACGCGCCGATCGAGCACGTGACGAACGGCGTGCACCTCGGCACGTGGATCGCGCCCGAGCTGCAGCAGCTGCTGCGCCGCCACGGTGTCCGCCCCGAGGCGCCGCCCGACGAGGGCGGCTGGGACGCGGCGCGCGACATCGACTCCGACGAGCTCTGGCAGATCCACGCGCTCCTCAAGCGCCGCGTCGCGAAGCTCGCGCGCCTCGACAGCGACCGGCTGACGATCGGCTTCGCCCGTCGCTTCGCGACGTACAAGCGCGCCGGTCTCGTCTTCTCCGACCTCGAGCGCCTGCTCGCCCTCCCGGTGCAGATCGTCGTCGCCGGCAAGGCGCACCCGCAGGACGCCGCCGGCAAGGACGTCATGCAGCGGATCGTCGAGGTCTCGCGCGATCCCGCCGTCGCAGGTCGCGTCGTGTTCCTCGAGGACTACGACATCGACCTCGCCCGCGCGTTCATCCCGGGCTGCGACATCTGGCTGAACACGCCGCGCCGCCCGCACGAGGCGTCGGGCACGAGCGGGATGAAGGCGGCCGTCAACGGCGTGCTCAACCTGTCGGTGCTCGACGGCTGGTGGGCGGAGGCCTACGACCCGAGCGTCGGTTGGGCGCTCGACGGAAGCTCGGACGAGGCCGACGCCGACCAGCTGTACCGGGTGCTCGAGGAGCAGGTCGTCCCGGCGTTCGGGAACGAAGACGCGTGGGTCGAGATGATGAAGAGCTCGATCGCGCAGCTCTCCCCGCGCTTCTCGATGCAGCGCGCGGTGATCGAGTACACCGAGCGCTACTACCTC
>CAZDEX010000193.1:0-4418 GCA_964504405.1 uncultured Gaiellales bacterium
CGTGCGCGCCTCGTCGACGAGGATCGAGTCGACCTCGTCCACGATCGCGTACTCGTGGCCGCGCTGCACCACCGCTTCGAGCTGCGTCGCCATGTTGTCGCGCAGGTAGTCGAAGCCGAACTCGGAGTTCGTGCCGTAGGTGATGTCGGCCTCGTACGCAGCCTTGCGCTGGTCGAACGGCATGTTGTTCTCGATGTAGGCGACGGTCACGCCGAGCCGCTCGAAGACGCCGCGGTTCCACTCGGCGTCGCGCTGGGCGAGGTAGTCGTTGACGGTCACGAGGTGGACGCCGCGGCCCGGCAGCGCGTTCAGGTAGAGCGCGAGGCTCGCGACGAACGTCTTTCCTTCACCGGTCTTCATCTCGGCGATGTCGCCCTCGTGGAGGACGATGCCGCCCATCATCTGCACGTCGAAGATGCGCTGGTCGGATTCGCGCACGCGCGCTTCGCGCACGGCGGCGAAGGCCTCGAAGAGGAGCTCCTCGAGCGTCTCGCCGTTCTCGAGCCGCTGCCGGAACTCGGCGGTCTTGCCGCGCAGCTCCTCGTGGGAGAGCTTCTGGAACTCGGGCTCGAGCGTCGCGATGTAGGCGGCCTGCTCGGCGATGCGCTTCATGCGCCGGCCCTCGCCGAAGCGAAGGGCCTTTTCGAAGGTGCCGAGCGCCGAGGACATCGCCGCACAGGGTACCCGGGGTGGCGCGGCTAGAGCGCGGTCGCCTCGACCTCCCACAGGTCGCCGTCGAGCCGTGCCGCCCGCACGACGTATTCCGTGCCTTCGGCCTCTCCGAGGCGCTCCAGGCCACGTGCAGAGCCCAGCGTGGTGCGCCCGTCCACTTTCAGGACCTTGCCGTCGCGCGTCGAGGTGAGCTCGGCCTCGTCCCCGCGCAGGTCGGGCAGCGAGGCGATCGCGATCCGGTTCGCTGCGACCGCCCAGGTCGCGCCGCCGCGGCGCACTGCCTCCGCGCGGTACGGCGGCGCGATCGTCTCCTCGACGGCGTTCGCGAGCGGGGCGAGTGACGCATCGGGCTCCATCCCGTCGGAGGCGGGACGATCCACCACGAGCGTCCCGTCGTCGAGCGCGACGAAGTGCACGGCCTCGCCCTCGAGCGCCGGCGCATGCGCGCTCGCGACGGCGTCCCAGCGCCGCGCCTGCGGGACGCCGTGGATGCCGACTACGCCGCTCGGGACACCGTCCCAGCCGGGCGGCTGCGCGATCAGGCCGCCGGCGCCGAACGTCCCGCCTGCGAGCAGGACCCCGCCCTCGTCGGCGAGGCGCTCGTGCAGCGGCTTGCGCCGCCGGAACAGGCTCACGGACTACGCAGCGTCGCCGTTGTGCTGTTCTTCTTTCAACCCTGTGTGGCGCCGCGGCTCCACGCGCCGCAGCTCGCGGTAGCGCTTGACCTGCCGCTCGAGCTTGTCGACGAGCTGGTCGATCGACGCCTTCATGTCGGGCGACGCCTCCCTGGCGCGCAGGGTCGGCCCCTTGGTGAAGATCGTGCCCTCCGCAACGGCTCGTGCAGCGATCGAAGGATTCTTCTGCTCCGACAGCTCCACCTCCACCTGCGTCTGCTCGGCGAGCTGCTTCGACAGCTTCGACAGCTTTCGCTCGGCGTAGTCGCGGATCGACGGGGTCACGTCGACGTTCTTCCCCTTCACCTGAAGCCTCATCAACGCCTCCTTGGTGGTGGTCGAACCGAGCATCCGCAGCCTAACGCAGGCTCCTCCTCAGCGGACGGCTCGAGCGAACGTCACGACGTCGATCCGCTCGGCGCCGCCGGCGCGCAGCGCCGTCCCGGCCGCGGAGGCGGTCGCGCCGGTCGTGTACACGTCGTCGAGGAGCAGCACGCACCTCGGGACGTCCGTCGCGAGCGGGACGAACGCACCGCGGGCGTTGCGCCGCCGTTCCGCGTACCCGAGGCCCGTCTGGCGTGACGCGGAGGGCGTCCGCGCGAGCAGAGGCGCGCACGGGGTGCCCCAGCGAACCGCGAGCTCCCGGGCGAGCAGCTCGGCCGGATGCGAGCCCCGCCGCAGCTGGCGTTGCGCGTCGGCAGGGATATACGTGATGACGTCTGCCGCGGGAGGCTCGACGCGGTCGACCACGAGCGCTGCGGCCAGGGACGTGATCCGGCGGAGGCCGCGCTCCTTCCACGCGCGCACGAGTGCGCGGGCAGGCCCGTCGTAGACGACCGCGGCCCGGGCGGACACGAAGGCGAGGCGGCGCCCCGCGCACTCCCGGCAGCGCTCGACCGGCCACGCCGTCGGTGCGCCACAGCGATGGCAGCGCGGCGGCGAGAGCACCCGCAACCGCGCGAAGCAGGCCGCGCAGATCGTTTCGGCCCCGCGCCTGCACGACACGCACCGGGGCGGAAGAACGAGATCGATCAGCCACGCCGACGAGCGTATGGACGAAGGCGTCACGTGTCAGTGACGGCTCCGCACCAAGTGTGTGACTAATCCGGCGAGTACGCCGGGCGCGCGGGAAGGCCCGCGCGCTCGCGCAGGCGGTTGTCCGCCTCGAGCAGCTGCTCGTGGTCCCCGATGTCGTACCAGGTGGAGTCGAACACCCACGCGTACACCGGCTCGTGCCGGTGCAGCCATGCGACGTACCGGCCGGGCTGGTCGCCGGGGTTGCCCGCAGCGAGATAGCCGCGGATCAGCTTCGCGTGCGCGCGCGAGAAGACGTACGTCGCCGTCCCGGCGAGCGTAGAGGCCGGTGCGTCCGGCTTCTCGACGAACTCGACGATGCGGTCGTCGTCGCCGAGCGTGACGATCCCGTACTGCGCCGCGAGCTCCAGCGAGCCCACGTCGCGCACCGCGAGGGCGCTCGCCTCCCCGCCCTTCGACTGCCAGAACCCGACGAGATCCTCGACCCGGTAGTCGAAGAGGTTGTCGCCGGCGATCACGAGCAGGTCGTCGTCGAGGCCCGCGCGGTCGACCACGAATTGCATGTCGCCGATCGCGCCGAGACGGTCGTCGTTCGAGGTGGTGCCGTCGTCGTGCACGACCACGTCGCGTCCCGCGGCCCACTCCTCGAACCACGGCGCCTTGCGCGCGTTGGTCACGACGTGGACCTCGTCGGCGACATCGGCCCGCATCACCGCCTCGAGGATCCAGTCGATGATCGGCCTGCCGCCGACCGGGAGCAGCTCCTTCGCCCACGAGTCCGTCAACGGCCGCAGGCGCGTGGCGTAGCCCGCCGCCAGGATGATCGCCTTCACGCGGCGACCGCGCCCGCGAGCGACTCGGCGTACGGCGCACGGTGCACGCCGGCCTCGGTGACGATCGCGGTGACGAGCTCTGCGGGTGTCACGTCGAAGGCGGGGTTGCGCGCGGCGAAGCGTGTCGTGATCTCGCTCGGGTCGCGCTCCTCGATCGGGATCGCGGCGCCGTTTCGCGTGTGCAGATCGACCGTGGTGCTCGGCGCGACGACGTACAGTGGCAAGCCGTGATGCCGCGCGAGGACGGCGAGCGAGTACGTCCCGATCTTGTTCGCCGTGTCCCCGTTGGCGGCGATCCGGTCGGCTCCCGTGATCACGCAGTCGACGTCACCGGCGGCCATGAGCGACGCGGCGGCGGAGTCGGCGATCACCGCGTGCGGGATCGAGGCGGTCTCGAGCTCCCACGCCGTGAGCCGCGCGCCCTGGAGGAGCGGGCGGGTCTCGTCGACCCAGACGCGCTCCAGTACGCCCCGCTCCCATGCGGCGATCAGCGCGCCGACGGCACTGCCGTAGCCGCCCGTCGCAAGCCCGCCGGCGTTGCAATGCGTCAGCGCACGCGTGCCGGGCGCGAGCAGCTCCGCGGTGTGCGCGGCCATGCGCCGGCAGCGCTCGACCTCGTCGGCGTGGATTCGACGCGCGTGCTCGCCGGACGGATCGCCGCGCATCTCGTCGAGTGCCCACGCGAGGTTGACGGCGGTCGGCCGCGATTCGCGGAGCACGCGGTCGGCCTGGGCGAGGTCCTCGCCCTTCGCCGCTGCGAGCGCAATGCCGTACGCCGCGGCGACGCCGATCGCCGGAGCGCCCCGCACGACCATGGTGCGGATCGCGTCGGCGACCTCCGCCGCGGTCCGGCACTCGACCTCGACCTCCTCGAGGGGAAGCCTGCGCTGGTCGAGGAGAACGACCGCGTCGTGCTCGAGCCTGAGGATCCGCTCAGGCTCGAGCACGTGACACGGTCGGAACGCTGAGTCGGATCAGGTGCCCTCGTCCCACGACGCGAGGTACTTCGCCTGCTCCTCCGTGAGCTGGTCGATCGTGGCGCCCATCGTCTCCAGCTTGAGGCGCGCGATCTCCTCGTCGATGTCGTGGGGCACCGGGTAGACCTTCTTCTCGAGGGATGCCGCGTGCTGCACCGCGTACTCCGTGGCAAGCGCCTGGTTGGCGAAGCTCATGTCCATCACGATCGCCGGGTGGCCCTCGGCGG
>CAZDEX010000194.1:0-4415 GCA_964504405.1 uncultured Gaiellales bacterium
TCGCGACGGCACGAATGTGGCACCAGCGGGGGGGAGCATGTCTCCTCCTGCGATGAAACGCACGGCCGACGAGAGCGCGCGTCGCATCCGGATCTTCCGGAGCCTGACGTCCCTCGCAGCGCCGCTCGTCTGCGCTCTCCTCGGCGGTGCGATTGGAGCGCTGGTCGGCGAGCTGGCCGAGCTCCCGGGCGTCGTGGCCGGGGCTGTCCTCGGCGCGGCGGTGGGCGCGATGGCCGGGCGCGCGATCGACCTGCAGCGCTCACGCTCGTCGGAGCGCGACGCATACCTCGACGACGAGATCGGCGTGACCTCAGGGAGCCTCGGCAGAGGGCCCTCAGTCTCTCCGGGAGCGCTGCCAGCGATAGAGCGTGGAGAGGTCGATGCCGAGGATCGCGGCAGCCCGCTCCTTGTCACCTCCCGTCTCGGCGAGGACCCAGTCCATGTAGGCGCGGCTCAGCCGGCGAAGGGTGCAGGGACCGCCGTCGGTGGACGACGGCCATGACGGCCGAATGGCTTGCGATGGCTGCTCCAGGTCGTCGGCGCGAGCCGGAAGCGCGAGGTCGTCCGCGTGGATCGTCTCGTGGGTCCCGAACACGACCGCCCGCTCGATGGAGCTCGCGAGCTGCCGCACGTTGCCCGGCCATGGCGACGCCGTCAGCGCTACCAGCGCTTCGTCGGAGAAGCCGCGCACCGGCGAAAGGGGTGCCCGCTCGAGAGCTTCGGCGAGGAAGTGAGCTGCCAGGGCCGGAATGTCCTCGCGGTGGTCGCGCAGGGGCGGTACCACGACCGGCAGGACGTCGAGCCGGAAGTACAGGTCCTCGCGGAAGCGTCCTTCCTCCACGAGGGTCCGCAGGTCACGGTGCGTGCAGGCGATCACGCGGACGTCTACGTGGTGGCTCCGGTCGCTGCCGACGGGGCGGACGTCGCCGAACTGCAGCACGCGAAGCAGCTTGGCCTGCAACGTGAAGCTCATGTCGCCAATCTCGTCGAGCAGCAGCGTGCCGCCATCGGCCTCGGTGAGGAGGCCCTTGCGCGCTTGCACCGCGCCCGTGAAGCCGCCTCGGACGTGACCGAAGAGCTCTCCCTCGAGCAACTCGTGGGGAATGGCCGACGCGTTGACCGCGACGAATGGGCGGCCGCTGCGTGCCCCGCGCTCGTGAATCGCTCGCGCGACGAGCTCCTTGCCCGCGCCGGTCTCGCCGCTGACGAGCGCGGGCGCGCTCGAGCGAGCGACGAAGTCGATCGTCGTCTGGAGCGCGCGCATGGCGGGCCCCGATCCGACGATGGGGAAGCGCACTTCGCCGTTGCGCCCGTGGGACGGCCGCGCTGCTCTCTCCGACTCGCGCCCGAGCCTGATCGCGTCGCGGACGACCTTGGTCAGCTCGTCGGCGTCACAAGGCTTGACCATGTACCGAAAGGCGCCGCGCCTCATGGCGTCGACCGCTTGCGGCACGTCGGCTCTGCCGCTGACGAGGATGAACGGCAGCGCCGGGTGACTGCGCTTGACGCGGTCGAGCAGCGCCAGCCCGTCCATGCCGTCCATGACGACGTCCGACACGACGACATCGCAGCTCAGGCCATCCACGCTCCGGATGGCGGTGGCGGCGTCTGACGCGAGCTCGCAAGCGTGTCCGTCCGCCGAGAGGACGTCCCCGAGACTCTCGATGGCGTCCCGGTCGTCATCCACGATGAGCACGCGCGACTGCATGGCGCTCCTCATCTTAAGCACCCGGAGCGAGGTCGGTGTCGAGGCGTGCACCGTGACACGAACGTGACCGGGAAGGCTGCCGCCGAGGTCGACGACTGCTTAAGGTACACACATGGTCCCCGTCGTCTCCTCTGCCGCGGTCGCGTTCGACCGCATCTTCGTCGGCCGGTTCCCACGGCAGACGACGGAGCTGGAGCTGCGGGACGCTCTCGCGGTCGCGGGCTTTGCGGTGCGCGAGGTCGAGCTCGTCCTGGACAGGGTGACCGGCCTCCCCCGCGGTTTCGCGTTCGTCTTGCTCGCGTCGCGGGTCGAGGTGGGCGACTCCACGCTCTCGCTGGATCGCCTCCGCGCCGCAACCTTGGACGGACAGCCGCTCGACGTACAGGCGATCGGAGCGCGCAGGCGGTGGCACCGAACGAAGGTGACAGCGTGACTCACCTGCTCAGCCTCGCGCGAACTCCGCCGGTCGTGCTGTCTCGGAGCACGAGCGTCTCGGACGCCCTGCGTCAGATGCTCCGATGCGACGTCGGCGCCGCCGCCGTGGTCGACCATCAGCGCGCCGTCGGCATCTTCACCGAGCGCGACGCCGTGGCGCGTGTCCTGCTCGAGGGACGGGACCCGGCGACGACACTCGTCGGCACCGTCATGACGACCCCCATCCTCTCGGCCGGACCTTCGGACGAGCCCCGCCACGCGCGTCGCATCATGGTCGCCAAAGGGATCCGGCACCTGCCGGTGGTCGGTCCCGACGCCAGGGTGCTCGGCATGCTCTCGCTGCGCGATCTCATGCGCGACGAGATCGATGATCTCGAGCACCAACTCGACGCCCTCGTCGCCTTCGAATCGGCCGACGGCATCGGAGGCTGATCGTCCAAGAGCACGCTTGCTGTTTGCGAGGAAGGGTGGGCATGTTGTGCACGGGAACGGTTCACTCGGCAGAAGACAGCCGAGGCACGCCGGCAGTGTGCACGACATGAATCGATGGAACGAGATCGTCGCGCTCGCGCGCGAGATCGACGCGGCCCTCACCGGTGGTGCGCCGATCGCACCAGACAAGGCACGCCGGCTGGCGAAGATGGTGCTGGCGGGGGCCGAGCCGCCGGCTGAGACGAACGGGCACGGGGCAGAGGGCGGTCGCGCGCCCGAGTCGAGATAGACGCGGGGAGGCCCCGACCTTCCGCAGCCAGCCCGAGCGCTCCATGACGCAGTCGTGACGGCGTGCGTCACGGGGCAGCCCCACAAAGGTCGCATGCAGTCGATGCACGATGGCGAGCGGCTCAGGCGATTTGCGGACGATCTGGATGCGCTCCGGCGGCGGACCGTCGCGCGGCTCGGGGCCGAGGACGTCGCCTACGTCAACAGGCTGGACCGCCTCTCACGCCGCATGGAGCTCGTCGGTCGCACGCTCATTCACGTGAGCATCGAGCCCGGCACGTTCTTCCTCGGCGTCGCGGCGCTCGCGATCTACAAGCAGCTCCAGACGGCCGAGATCGGGCACAGCGCACTTCACGGCGCCTGGGACGATCTCCCGGGGGCCGAACGATTCGCCTCTCGATCGTTTCTGTGGGACACACCCGTCGACGAGGCCTCGTGGCGGCGCGCCCACAACGTCCGCCACCATGGCAGGACGAACATCGCTGCGGCCGACCCGGACATCCACTTCGGGCCGGCTCGCCTCACGGAGCAGACTCCGTACTCGCCGTGGAACCGCATCGCGGTCCCGTTCGCGCTCGGGGCGGTCTTCCCCAACTTTCTCTTCGTCATCGGCTCTCACGTCAGCGGCGTGAACGACCTGCTCGCCGATAACGGCCGACCCGAGAGACTGGACGTCCTGCGCGACCGATCGCCGTCGAGCGCGCGCTCGGCCCTCGGGCGGGCTCTGCGCAAGTGGATTCCCTACTACGCGAAGGAGTACGTCCTCTTCCCGGCCCTGGCCGGGCCCTTCTTCTGGAAGGTGCTCGCGGGCAACTGGCTCGCCGAGACGGCACGAAACGTCTACTCGGCGGCGTCGATCGTCTGCGGCCACGTCGGCCACGACGTGAAGAGCTGGCCCGCCGGCACGCGCGCGCACGGGCGCGCCGAGTGGTACGCCATGCAGGTCGAGGCGTCGCGGGACTTCGAGGTGAGCCTGCCTCTGTCGATCCTCTGCGGAGGGCTGGACCGTCAGATCGAGCACCACCTCTTCCCGACGCTGCCGCCGCCGCGCCTGCGCGAGATCGCGCCGGAGGTGCGTGCAATCTGCGAACGTCATGGGGTCCGCTACAAGACGAGCCCGTGGAGAACGGCGCTGCGCGACGCGTTCGCCCACATCTCTCGCTTGTCGCGCGCCGACGACGCGGTGCACGAGCTGACACGAGCAGCGGCGTGATCCCCGGCCCGGCCTGCCCGGCGCGAGCTGCTCGCGCGGCGCGCTGATTGCTTCTTCCCGTATCCTGCCATGTCGCGCCGCATCGAAGAGATCATGAACCGCGAGCTCCTCGCCGTGCTCCCCGACACCCCGGCCAAGGCTGTCCGCGAGCTCCTGCGCGCCTTCGCGATCGATTCGGCACCCGTGGTCGACGAGCGGCGCCGTCCGCTCGGGATGATCACGGCCCGGGCGCTGCTGGAGGGCGCGGATGGGTCGGCGGCCGATCGCATGAGCAGCCCCGCATCTTGCGTCGAGGGCTCGGCGGACATTGCGGCAACCGCCAGGCGCCTTGCGCTCGAG
>CAZDEX010000195.1:0-4401 GCA_964504405.1 uncultured Gaiellales bacterium
CTCGACGCGCTCGAACGACTCCTTGAGGTCCCAGTAGGAGATCGGCCAGTCGACGCCCACGCCGTCGCGCGTGCGCACCTCGAAGTCGGAGGGGTGCAGCCGCGGCGTGTAGCCCGCGAAGTGCGTCATCGAGCCGCCGACGCCCTGCCCCGAGTTGTTCTTGCCCATCTCGATCGGATCGTTGCCCGAGACGATCCGGTTGTCCGTCCAGTAGAGGCCGGCCTGCCCCGCGCCCTTCTCGTCGCTCACCCAGTCGCGGTCGGGGTCCCAGAACGTGCCCTTCTCGAGCACGACGACGCGCCAGCCCTTGCGTGCGAGCCGCTGGGCGAGCACGCCGCCGCCCGCGCCCGCGCCGATCACGACGAGATCGACGACGTCCTGGTCGCGGTAGCGCGCCATGCGGTCGAGGTTCTGGAGACCGCGCTTGTGCTTGTCGAGGAGAAACGCGGAGTCGTTGTCCTTCGGCATCGCGAGCGAGCCCTTGAGCATCAGTCGAGCCCTCGCTTCTTCACGTCGCGCACCGGGTCGTAGTGCACGTTCTCCTCGGCCTCCCAGGACTCCGCCTCGCCGAGGTACGGCGAGCCGAACGCGCCGTACCCGCGCGGGTACGCCGGCCCGCCGAAGCCGATCTCGCTCCACGCCCACGGGTGCGCGTAGAAGGCCTGCACCACGTAGCGGACTACGACCTTCCACAGCCGCCCGACGTTGACGGTCTCCCAGACGCCCTCGTGGAGCTCCGCTTTCGAGAGGCGGTGGACGATCCCGACGCGGGCCTCTTCGGGGGCGTGCGCGAACGAGTCGAAGGTCAGCTGCCGCGCCTCGTCGTCGAGGCCGCGCGCGAGACGGCGCCACACCTCGCCGTCGCCGGGGAGGTCGAAGTACTGCCATCCGTCGCCGACGCCGCCATGGAGCTTCTCGTCGATGTACGAGAGCACCGGCACGCGCGGCTCCTCGTCCTGCGCCGTGACGACGTCGCAGAACGCCTTCAGCGTGTCCACCTCGTCGGGCGTGAAGAAGCGGAACGGCGGGACGTTCTGCATGCGATCGAAGACGACGCGTCGCGTGACCTCGTCCCAGTGGCCTTGTTCGTCGAGCACGTCGTAGTCGGGATACCGACCGACCATCTGCGGCGTCGTGCCCTTTCGCTGCCGCAGGTGGTGCGGGTTCGGGTGTGCGGCGTCTTCGAGTCCCATCAGCGCTCGCGCTTGACGATCGCGGCCGCGATGCCGAGTGCGCCGACGAGGCACAGCGAGCCGGGGGCGAGGAGCGGCGGGCCCATCACGAGGTTGTAGTGCGCCTCCCTGAAGCCTCCGGGCCGCTTCCGTACGCCCTGGACGTGCGTGACGATGCCGACGAGCCCGTCGAGGAAGTAGAGCGTCGAGAGCGCGGGGAGGACCGTGCGCGACGCTCTCTCCGACACGACTCCCGCGATGCCTGCCGCGGTCAGGGGCGGCGTGAGGAGCAGCGGTGTCCACATCCATTTGTCGCCGAAGGAGCCCTTGTAGTGCTCGAAGTAGATCTCCGCGCCCAGCGCCGGCACCGACATCGCGGTCGTCGCCGCCAGCAGCTTCTGGACGCGCCCCTCGCGCACGTTCCTGAGCATGCGGCCGATCACGCGGCCCACCGCTGCGCGTCCGCACGCTTCAGGGTCAAGCCATGGCCGGCCCGCGTGCGGTCGGGGACGAGCGCTCCGTCGACGGGCTCGAGCACGCCGTCGAAGAGCATCGACTCGATGCGCACGTGGTCGTGGAAGTACTCGAGATGGCGCAACCTGTCGACGCCGCAGAGCGCGTGCGCCGAGAGCTGAGGTGCGCAGTGGCCGGACACATCGATTCCATGCGCGTTTGCGAGCCCGTTTACACGCAGCACACCGGTGATGCCGCCGCATCGGGTGACGTCGGCCTGCAGGCAGTCCACCGAGCCGATCACGTTGCGGAAGTCCGCGATCACGTACGCATACTCGCCCGCTGCGACGTCGAGTGCCGCGTGCTCGCGCACGAACGCGAGCCCGGCGAAGTCGGCGGACGACACGGGCTCCTCGAACCAGCGCACGTCCCACTCCTCGACATAGCGAGCTGCCCAGCGCACTGCCTCTTTCGCGCTGAAGGCACCGTTCGCGTCCACGTAGAGCTCGGCGTCGCCGATCGCGGCCCGCGCGATCTCCAGGCGGTGCGGGTCGTCCGCCGGTGTGCGGCCGAGCTTCATCTTGACGCGTGGGATGCCGGCCGCCACCCAGGCGCCGAGCTGCGCGGCGAGGCGGTTGTCGGAGTACGAGCAGAAGCCGCCGCTCCCGTACACGGGGACGCGCTCGTGCACGGGCGGCAGCAGCGTCACGAGCGCTACCTCGTGCAGCCGCGCCCGGAGGTCCCAGATCGCAAGGTCGACGGCGGAGAGCGCGCAGTGGGCGATGCCTGGGCGGCCGGCGTTGCGCAGTTGCGCGCCCATCTCCTGCCACAACGCCGCCACGTCGTCCGGGTCGCGGTCGCGCACGACGTCCGCGAGCTGTGCGTGGATCACCTTCGCCGCAGCTTCGGGCGCGTACGTCCAGCCGACTCCGCGCCGGCCGTCGGCCACGGCCTCGACGACGACGACCGTCGTCGAGTCCCATTCGAGCGTTCCGTCCGACTCCGGCTCGTCGGTCGGGATCGTGAAGCAGGCGACGTCGAGTTTCATCTCCCGGGCAGGAACTCGAGCATCTTCTGCTTGAACGACTCGGTGATCATGTGGCGGGCGTTCGGGTCGCCGCCCTTCAGCGCCGACGTGAACGATTTCGCCTGCTCGAGCGTGATGTGCGGCGGGAGCGGCGGGACCTCCGGGTCGACGACCGCGTCGATCACGAACGGCCGGTCGGCCGCGAATGCCTCCTCCCACGCGGCGTCGATCGCATCGGGCGACTCGATGCGGATGCCGTCGAGGCCGATGAGGCGCGCGAAGTCCGCGTACGCGACATCCGGGATGTTCTGTGTCGCCGGGTTCTTCGGGTCACCTTCCATCGCCCGCTGCTCCCACGTCACCTGGTTCAGGTCGCGGTTGTTCAGCACGAGCACCACCATCCGCGGATCGGCCCAGCGGTCGTAGTACTTCGCCGCAGTGATCAGCTCGGCCATGCCGTTCATCTGCATGGCGCCGTCCCCGACGAGCGCGATCGCGGGGCGGTTCGGATGCGTGAACTTGGCGGCGATCGCGTACGGGACGCCCGGCCCCATCGTCGCGAGGTTGCCCGACAAGGACGCGAGGTGGGAGGGACCGAGCTTGAGCGTGCGCGCGAACCAGTCGGCGCTCGTGCCCGAGTCGGCAGAGACGATCGCGTCGTCGGGCAGGTGCTTGTTCAGCTCCCAGAAGAGGCGCTGCGGGTTGATCGGGTCCGCATCCTGCAGCGCGCGGTCCTCGATCAGGCGCCACCAGTCGGCGACCTCTCCCTCCAGCTGCTCGCGCCAGCTGCGGTCCGTCTTCGGCTGCACGAGCGGGATGAGCTCGGCGAGGGTCGACTTCGCGTCGCCGATGAGCCCGAGCTCCATCGGATAGCGGATGTTCAGCATGCGCCCGTCGAGATCGATCTGCACGCCCCGTGCTTTGCCGGGCTCCGGCAGGAACTCCGAGTAGGGGAACGACGAGCCGACCATCAGCAACGTGTCGCACTCGTTCATCAGCGTCCAGCTCGGCTTCGTTCCCAGCAGGCCGATCGAGCCGGTGCAGTAGGGGATCGAGTCGTCGATGACCGTCCGGCCGAGCAGCGCCTTCGCGACGCCCGCGCTGAGCTTCTCGGCGATCTGCATCACCTCGTCGTGCGCGCCGAGGGCGCCGCGGCCGACCAGGATCGCGACCTTCTCGCCGGCGTTGAGGATCTCGGCGGCGCGCCTCAGGTCACCCTGTTCCGGAAGGACGCGCGGCCGCGACCAGCCGGCGGAGGAGTGGATCGTCCCGTGCTTCAGCGGTGGCTCGGGCACGGCCGGCAGCTCGCCGAGGTCGTTCGGGACGATCACGCACGTCACCGCGCGCTGGTCGAGCGCGATCCGGTGCCCGCGGTCGACCAGGTGCCTGATCTGCGACGGGTCGGTCGCCATCTCGCAGAATTCGTGCGCAACGTCCTTGAACAGCGACTGCAGGTCGACCTCTTGCTGGTAGCTCCCGCCGAGCGCCGAGCGCGCCTGCTGGCCCACGATCGCGAGCACCGGTTGGTGGTCGAGCTTCGCGTCGTACAGGCCGTTCAGGAGATGGATCGCGCCGGGCCCCGACGTCGCGAGGCACACGCCCACCTCGCCCGTCCATTTCGCGTGCGCGCACGCCATGAACGCGGCCATCTCCTCGTGGCGCACCTGGACGAACTCGATCTTGTCGTCGAACCCCTCGAGCGCGGAGGGGTCGCCCTGCTGCTTGTTCGCGCGGTGATCCTCGTCCTTT
>CAZDEX010000196.1:0-4398 GCA_964504405.1 uncultured Gaiellales bacterium
GGGGATCCTGCGGCCCTTCGAGGTGGCCGCGGACCGCGTCTCGCGCCCCTTCCGGGACGGCGTCGGCTACGTCCGCGGCCTGGTGAACGCGAAGTCGGAGAACGCGCGGCTGCGCAGGCAGAACGAGGCGCTGCAGCAGCGGCTCATCCTCGACGAGGGCGCGCTGCAGCAGAACGTCGATCTGAGAAACGCGCTCGACTTCAAGGGCCTCCCGTCGGCCGCCGACTTCGCACGCGTGAACGCGTCGGTGGCCGTCAATCCGCAGAGCCCGGTCGACCAGTCGCTGACGATCACCGCCGGCACGAGCTCCGGCGTTCGCGAGGGAAGCGTCGTGCTCGACCCGTCGAGCGGCGCGCTCGTCGGGATCGTCGACCGCGCGTTCGCGAGTGTGTCGCGCGTGACGCTCCTCACCGACAACTTGAGCGCGGTCACCGCGATGGACCTCACGACGCCGTCGGCCGTCGGGATCGTGAAGCCGGGCGGCGGTGGCAGCCCCGTGCTGATCCTCGACCTCGTCGCGAAGAACAAGGTGATCAACGTCGGCGACACGATCGTCACGGCGGGGTCGCCGGGCAAGGGCCAGCTGCCGTCGATGTTCCCGCGCGGGATCCTGATCGGCACGGTGTCGAGCCAGAGCATCAACGAGATCAACCCGTTCCAGAACATCCAGGTGCACCCCGCCGCCGACCTGTCGTCGCTGCAGTCCGTGATCGTCCTCGTCCCGCCCGCCCACTGATGGACGGGTTGAAGGCCGCACTCGTCCTGTTCGTCGCAGCGCTCTTCCAGCTCTCCGTCCTCACCGAGTACCGGCAGTTCCGCACCGCGAGCATCGTGCTCGTCGCGCTGCTCTCGATCGCGCTGCTGCGCGGCTCGATCTTCGGTGCGGTCGCCGGCTTCGGCACGGGATTGCTGATCGACATCGCCGTGCTCGGCACGCTCGGCATCACGGCGCTGCTGCTCACGGTCGCCGGGTTCTGGATCGGCCGCTACGGCGAGACGACTGCGCGCGATCGCTTCCACGCGCCGTTCCTCTCGGTCGGCGTCGTCACCGTCCTCTATGCGTTCGGCCAGCTGATCTTCCAGTTCGTGCTGGGACAGCCGGCGCCCGCAGGCCCCGTGCTGCACGGGCTGCCGCTCGGTCTCGTGCTCAACCTCCTGCTGACGCTCCCGGTGTACGCGCTCATCCGTCGCCTCTTCCCGCCGCTCGAGCTCGGCGACCGCGTGCGCGAGGTTCGCCTCCTTGGTTAGCGACGCAACTGCCCCTGCTCGTCGGCCCTGGCGCGCGAGAACGCGGCGCGCTGCCGCGTCCTCGGATTTGGCGGTAGCACCACTACCGCCAAATCCTGCGTCCTTGCATCGCTTGGTTCTCGCACCCCAGGACTCGACGGCATGAGCAGTCGCGCCGCTGGCGGCGCCGTCCGCCCCGGGCGGTTCATGCCGGGCGACCCGCGCGTCGAGGAGCCGTACCGCCTCACGCCGCAGCTCGCATTCCGCGTCGCGATCCTCGCGCTGCTCGTGCTGGCGATCTTCGCCGTCCTCTTCCTGCGGCTGTGGGCGCTGCAGGTGCTCTCGGGCGACAAGTACCTCGCCGTCGCGAACGACAACCGCGTGCGCACGCTGCGGCTCGAGGCGCCGCGCGGGCCGGTGCTCGACCGCAACGGGCGCATGCTCGTCGACAACGTCCCCGGCTTCCGGCTCGAGCTGTGGCCGGCCGACCTCCCGAAGACGTGGGCCGTGCAGCGCAGTGAGCTGCAGGCGATCGCCGGGCTGACCGGCGTGAGCGTGCAGGAGATGCTCGCGGAGATGAAGCGGCACGCCGGCGATCCGTTGACGCCGATCGTCGTGCAGCGTGGGCTGAAGCGCGACCAGATCCTCTACATCTCGGAGCACGCGCGCGACTTCCCGGGTGTGCGCCTCGCACGCAGCTACCTGCGCACGTACCCGTTCCAGTCGCTCGCTGCACAGGTGCTCGGCTACGTGGGGCAGATCTCGCCCGACGAGTACAAGACGCTGAAGGCGAAGGGGTATCTGCCGAGCGACGCGCTCGGCAAGACGGGGGTCGAGAAGACGTACGACTCGTATTTGCGGGGCAAGACCGGCAAGGCCGAGCTGACGGTCGACTCGCAGGGGCGTCCGAAGAGCGGGATCGCGCAGATCACGAACTACACGCCCGGCGAGGCCCTGCGCCTGACACTCGACATCCAGCTGCAGCGCGCGGCCGAGCGCGGGATCCTCGCCGGCATCCACGCGGCGCACGACGCGGCGTTCACCCATGCCGACGGCGGCGCGATCGTCGCAATGGACCCGCGCAACGGCGCGGTGCTCGCGATGGCCTCGTACCCGACCTACCAGCCGTCGATCTTCGTCGGGCGCGCCGACAAGGCGAAGCTCGCGCCGCTGATCGACACGGCGACGGCGAAGGCCGCGAACCATCCCGGTATCAACCGCGCGCTCGACGCGGCGTATCCACCGGGCTCGACGTTCAAGGTCGTGACGGGGCTCGCCGCGATGCAGGAGCACCTCGTCTCACCGACCGACCAGCTGCTCTGCTCCGCCGACTACGTCGCGTACAAACAGACGTTCAACAACTGGACGAACCTGATCCACCAGTACATCGACCTGCCGACCGCGCTCGGGATGTCGTGCGACACGTACTTCTACGAGCTCGGCCGGCGCTTCTATGCGCTTCCGCCGGACCGCGGTCACCCCCTGCAGGGCTGGGCGAACCGCTTCGGTCTCGGCGAGAAGTCGGGCATCGACGTCGGCCCGGAGGTCGCCGGGCTCGTGCCGACCCCGGAGTGGCGCTGCACGCACTACGGCGGCCCACCCTGCACCGGGTACGTCGACCGGATCTGGAAGCCGGGCTACTCGATCCAGATGGCGATCGGGCAGGGCGACATGCTCGTCACGCCGATGCAGATGACGCGCCTGTACGCGCTGATCGCGAACGGCGGCAAGCTCGTGACGCCGCACATCGCGGACGACGTCGAGCTGCCCGGCCCGAAGAACCAGCCGGGCCGCGTGCTCCGCCGCTTCGGTGCGCAGCCGCCGCAGTCGGCCGGCGTCGACCCCACGGCATTGCGCTACGTGCAGCAGGGCCTCGAGGAGGCGACGCACGCGTCGTTCGGCACCTCGGCAGGCGTGTTCGGCAACTTCCCGGTGGTGATCGCCGGCAAGACGGGCAGCGCCGAGAAGGTCGTGCCGCTGCCCGGCTTCCCGAACCCCTCGAAGCAGCTCCAGTCCTGGTGGTGCGGCTACGGGCCGTACGACCACCCGACGATCGTCGTGTGCGCCGTGATCGAGAACGGCGGCCACGGCGGCACCTCGGCGGCGCCGGCGGCGCTGCGCGTGTTCGAGGAGTACTTCAGGACGCACGTGACCACGACCAACCACATCTCCGACTAGTTAGGTGGGCCTCCTGACCTCGTCCACCAGGCCTCTCGCGCGCGATCACGCGGCGCGCTGCGGCGTCCTCGGACTTGTCGGTAGTACCACTACGGACAAGTCCTGCGTCCTTGCATCGCTTGGTGCTCGCGCCCGAGTGACGTGGCAACGAGGTCAGCAGACCCACGAATGACGATCGAAGCAGTCGACACGAGAGCGCGCGGGCTGCGCCCGCAGCGGACCGACGTCATGGGCCTCGCCGGCGTCCTGCGCAGGCTCGACTGGCTGCTGATGGCCGCGCTCGTCGCGACCGTCGGCTACGGCCTGTGGGCGATCGACGGGATCACGATGCACGACTACGGCGGCTCCGCGATGACGCGCCAGGCACTGTACGCGTGCGTCGGGGGCCTGCTCTTCATCGCGGTGCTGTTCGTCGACCCCGCGACGTACCGCCGCTTCCGGCGCCCGATCTACTTCGGGACGCTCGGGCTGATGGTCTTCGTGCTTGCGGCGGGCGCCGCGACGCGCGGCTCGAAGCGGTGGATCGACGTCGGCTTCTTCAAGTTCCAGCCCTCGGAGTTCGGCAAGGTGCTCTTCGTCCTCGTGATCGCGGGCTTCCTCGCCGAGCGCGGGCGCTCGATCTCGTCACCGGCCGCGCCGCTGTCCGCGATCGGGTACGGGCTCGTGCCGATCACGCTCGTCTTCCTCCAGCCCGACATCGGCACCGCTCTCGTGTACACGGCGGCGCTCGCAGCGGTGCTGTTCCTCGCAGGCGTGCGCTGGTCGCACCTCGCGGTCCTGCTCGTCGCGACGGTCACGCTCGCGCTCGGCGTCCTCTGGGTCGCGCCCGCCGCCGGCGTGCAGGTGCTGAAGCCGTATCAGCAGGACCGCCTGATCGGGTTCACGCACCCGAACAACGACCCGCGCGGGGCGACGTACAACCTGCGCCAGTCGATCACCGCGGTCGGCGCCGGCGGCGTCCGCGGCCGCGGCGTGCTCGGCGCGACGCAGACC
>CAZDEX010000197.1:0-4397 GCA_964504405.1 uncultured Gaiellales bacterium
CGTCCGGCGTCCCGTGCGCCTCGGCGTAGAGGGTCGAGGGCCGGTCGATCTCCGCTCCCTGCGAGATCTCGATGCGGTCGCCGAACGCGATGCGGCCGTGGCGCGCCAGGTGGATGGCCAGCGGGCCGGCGGCCGATCCTGTCGCCGGATCCTCGTCGACCCCGTGGTTCGGCGCGAACATCCGGTTCTTCCAGTGGGACCCTTCGCCCGCGAATGCGTTGACACCGTCCTGTGTCGCGCGCGCGAGCGCGCCGATGTCGGGGCGGAGCGCAGCGACGGCTTGCGGTGACTCGAGCTGCACGTAAACGTGGCCCGGCCCGAGCTCGTAGCGCTCGACCGGGAGCAGTGAGCCCTCGACGCCGAGCGCCGCGAAGATCGCACTCGGGTCTGCCACCGCCTCGCACGAAGGAATCGGCTGCTCCATCTGCCCGTAGACGATCCGCGGCCCGTCGCGCTCGAGCTCGACCGGCACCACACCGGCGCCGGTCTCGAGGCGCACCACGATCTTCGAGAGCGGGCCGCCGAGGACGAAGGCGGCGCCGAGCGTCGGGTGGCCGGCGAACAGCAGCTCGAGCGCGGGCGTGAAGATGCGGATTCGCACATCCGCGGTCGGATCGTTCGGCGGCAGCACGAACACCGTCTCCGAGAGCTTCGTCTCACGCGCGAGCTCCTGCATCTCCTCGCTCGTCAGGTCGCGCGCATCCGTGAAGACCGCGAGCTGATTGCCGGTCAGCGGCGCGGTGGTGAAGACGTCGCAGAGCACGTAGCGGAAGCGGCGCATCGCAGAAAACTACCGCGCCCCTTGTGCGCCGACCGCCTCGTGTCAGAGAATCGGATTGCTCCATCCGACACAAAACCCCCTAGGAGGTCCGGTGGAAGGCAGTCACGACCACGACAAAGACCGGCGCATGCTGCACGCGCTCGGCTACGCCCAGGAGCTCAGCCGGGGCATGGGCGGGTTCTCGAACTTCGCGATTTCGTTCACGATCATCTCGATCCTCTCCGGGACGCTGACGCTGTACTACCTCGGCCTCGGCTACGGCGGCCCGGTGATGGAGGCGTACGGCTGGCCGATCGTGTCGGTCTTCGTCCTGATCGTCGGCCTCGGGATGGCGGAGATCGCCTCGAAGTACCCGACCGCCGGCGGCCTCTACTACTGGTCGTCCAAGATGGGCGGCCCTGGATGGGGCTGGTTCACCGGCTGGTTCAACCTGATCGGGCAGATCGCGATCACAGCCGGCATCGACTACGGCGCCGCGACGTTCACCGACGCGCTGCTGCAGCTCCTGTGGCCGAGCACGTTCAAGGGGACGGCGCACGAGGTGATCTACGTCTACGCCGTCATCCTCGCGCTCCACGTGCTGTTGAACGTGCTGAGCGTCAGGCTCGTCGCGTTCCTGAACGACGTGTCGGTGTGGTGGCACATCGGGGGCGTGCTGATCATCGTCGGCGTCCTGATCTTCGCGCCGGACCATCACCAGTCCGTCTCGACGGTGTTCACGAAGACGATCAACAACAGCGGTTGGGGGCACAGCTGGCTGTGGTTCGTCCTGCTGCTCGGATTGCTGCAGGCGCAGTACACGTACACCGGCTACGACGCATCCGCGCACATGAGCGAGGAGACGAAAGATGCGTCGCGCGCCGCCGCGCGCGGCGTGATCATGTCGATCGCGGTCTCCGCGGTGTTCGGGTACATCCTCGGGCTCGCGGTGACGTTCGCGATCCAGAGCTACACGAAGACGCTCGGTGCAGGCACCTTCGCGGTGAAGCAGGTGTTCCTCGACTCGCTCGGGTCCACGACGGCGAAGATCCTGCTCTTCATCACCGTCGTCGCGCAGTTCTACTGCGGGATGTCGTCGATCACTTCGGCGTCGCGGATGATGTTCGCGTTCTCACGCGACCGCGCCGTTCCCGGTTGGCGGCTCTGGCGAAAGCTGAACGGCGAGCGTGTGCCGTACATGGCTGCCATCGCGATCGCCGTGCTCGCGTTCCTCTGTGCGTTCCCGGCCTACTTCGGGACGAACGGCTTCGTCGCGTACGCGGCTGTGACGTCAGTGGCGACGATCGGGCTCTACATCGCCTACGCGATCCCGATCTACCTGCGCCTGCGCGCGGGTGACGCGTGGGAGCCGGGCGAGTGGAACCTCGGCAAGCACTACAAGTGGATCGGCTGGACCGCGGTGCTGTGGGTCGTGTTCATCAGCATCCTGTTCATCCTTCCGACGAACCCGGGCGGCGTGCCATGGCACACCCACAAGTTCGACTGGAAGCTCTTCAACTACGCCCCGATCGCAGTCGGAGGGACGATCATCCTCGTCGGCCTCTGGTGGATGGTGTCGGCGCGCAAGTGGTTCAAGGGCCCCGTCGCGATGGGGACTCCCGAGGAGCTCGCGCGAATCGAGTCGCAGTACGACAAGCCGAGAGCCGTCGCGCCGTCGCAGGCGTAGGATCGAGGCAGATACCGGATCGGAGGGAGCCGGCGCGTGCCGGCTCCCTCCACGAAGGAGGGCGATGTGCTGACGCTGGACGAGCTGCGCGACGACCAGTCGATCGACACGGTGATCATGGCGTTCACCGACATGCAGGGACGCTTGCTCGGCAAGCGCCTGCACCGCGACTTCTTCCTCGAGCAGGTCGACCACGGGCACGGCACGGAGGGCTGCAACTACCTGCTCGCGCTCGACATGGAGATGGATCCCATCCCGGGCTACGAGATCGCCTCGTGGGAGCGTGGGTACGGCGACTTCGAGCTGGCGCCGGATCTCGACACGCTGCGGCGGATTCCGTGGCTCGAGGCGACCGCGCTCGTGCTGTGCGACGTCGCGTGGGCGGACGGGTCGCCGGTGCGGCCGTCGCCACGTCAGGTGCTGCGCGCGCAGCTCGAGCGCGCGCGCGGCCACGGGTTCGACGCGATGTTCGCGTCGGAGCTCGAGTTCTACTTGCTGCGCGAAACGTACGAAGAGGCGCATCGCAAGCACTACAACGACCTCACGCCGTCGGTGCCGTACATCCTCGACTACCACATCCTCGCGACGAGCTACGACGAGCCGCTGATGCGGCAGATCCGCAACGGCATGCACGGCGCCGGCATCGCGGTGGAGACGTCAACGGGCGAGGCGTGGCCCGGCCAGCAGGAGATCAACTTTCGCTACGCCGACGCGTTGACGATGGCGGACAACCACGTGATCTACAAGAACGGCGCCAAGGAGATCGCCTTCCAGAACGGCTGCTCGATCACGTTCATGGCGAAGCCGCATCACGAGTGGATCGGCTCGTCGTGCCACATCCACTCTTCACTGTGGCGCGACGACGAGGCAGCGTTTGCAGGCGAGAGCGACGTCTTCCGCGCCTATCTCGCGGGGCAGATCGCGTGCGCGCGTGAGTTGGCGATCTTCTTCGCGCCGACGATCAACTCGTACAAGCGCTATGCGGTGGGCTCGTGGGCGCCGACCACGCTCGCGTGGGGACGCGACAACCGCACATGCGGCTTCCGCGTCGTCGGTTCCGGTGCGGCGCTGCGCGCGGAGACGCGCATCCCTGGCGGCGACGTCAACCCATACCTCGCCTTCGCCGCGGTGCTCGCCGCGGGCCTGTACGGCATCGAGAACTCGCTCGAGCTCGGGCCCGCGCTGGAGGGCAACGCGTACGTCTCGGACGCGGATCGCTTCCCGTCGACGCTGCGCGAGGCGATCGAGGGGCTGGAGAGTGGGACGATGGCGCGCGCCGCGCTCGGCGACGATGTGGTCGACCACTACTTGAACTACGCGCGCACCGAGCAGGAGCTGTTCGACCGCGTCGTCACGACGTGGGAACGCGAGCGGCTGTACGAGCGTGGGTAAGCCTGTCGTCGGCATCACGACGTACCTCACGCCGGCGGCGTGGGGCGCGTGGAATCTCGAAGCGGCGCTCGTCCCCGCGGCGTACGTCCGCGCGGTGGAGCGTGCCGGCGGCGTGCCGCTTCTCGTCCCGCCGGGTGCATCGTTTGAGGAGACGCTCGACCGCATCGACGGACTCGTGTTCTCTGGCGGCTCCGACCTCGACCCCGAGCTATACGGCGCCGCCGCGCACGAGGAGACGAACGGGATCTTTCGCGAGCGCGACGACTTCGAGCTCGGCCTGATGCGCGCGGCGCTCGAGCGCGACGTGCCGCTGCTCGCGATCTGCCGTGGCTCGCAGGTACTGAACGTCGCGCTCGGGGGCGACCTCGAGCAGCACGTGCCGGATCGCGTCGGGACGGACGTGCACAAGGAGACGCCCGGGGCCTTCGCGGAGCACGACGTGCAGGTGCTGCCGAACACGCAGCTCGGCTCGATCGTCGGCGAGCGCGTCGACGTGAAGTCGCACCATCACCAGGGCTATGGCGCGCTCGGCGACGGCCTGCGCGAAGCCGCCCGCGC
>CAZDEX010000198.1:0-4387 GCA_964504405.1 uncultured Gaiellales bacterium
CGTGCGAGTAGCCGCCGACGCGGTCCTTCGCGCGGTCGCGCAGCTCGACGACGTCCAGCACCTCTTCGATCCGCGACGCCGGAACGCCGCCGTCGAGGTCGCCGAGGAGGCGCAGGTTCTTGCGCCCGGAGAGATACGGATAGAAGCGCGGCCCTTCGACGAAGCCGGCAACGCCGTCGAGTGCGCGTGCGCCGACGTCGAGCGGGTCGCGCCCGAAGAGCTGCGCGCTCCCTTCGGTCGGCCGGATCAGCCCGAGCAGCATGCGCAGCGACGTCGTCTTCCCCGCGCCGTTCGGCCCGAGGTAGCCGAACACGTCACCGCGCTCGACCGTCAGGTCGACGCCGTTCACGGCGACGATGTCGCCGTAGCGCTTGACGAGCCCGCGGGCCGCGACGGGCGGCGCGTCGCTCACTTGAGCGAGCGCGCCGCCGCCTCGGCTGCAGCTGAAGGAAGCGAGCCGGCGAGCACGTACGACACGCCGCCGCGATCCCACGCGACCACCGTGCCGAGCTGCGTCGCGAGCTCGTGCCCGGTCGCACCGTCGAGCTGCACCTGCGGCAGCTGACCGAGGGCGCCCGCCTTCGCATTCGCGTCCTTGGCGCGCTCGACGACGACGATCGCCCCGAGGCCCTTGCCGTAGACCGCGATCACCGTCTTGCCGCCGACGAGGCGCACATCCTGGCGCGGCAGGCCGACGAGCGAGCCCGGCGCGACGACCGTGAACGGCGCGGCAGCCGTCACCGCGGCGAGCCCGGTCACCGGCGGCGTCGACTTATCGCTACCGGTCGACGCACCGGGAGCGCTGGAGCCGAGGTCGACGACCTTCGCACCTGCAGGCGGCGCGACCTGGATGTCGGAGTCGGGCACCGAGCCGAACAAGACGTTCGTCGCCTCGAGCGCGAGCACGGGCGACGACGCGCCCGTCGCGTACACCGCGACCTTCAGCGGCACGCCGTTCGACGCGTCGAAGGCCAGCTCGGCCGAACCAAGGAGGCCGCCGTCGTGGCTCGGCGAGACCTTGACGGTGTACGACTCCTGACCGCCCGTGTTCGACGGGTCGGCGCCGGACACGGACCAGTTCTTGCCGAGTTCGGTGAGGAACTTCGTGATCTCGTCGACCGTCGGGATCGCGCCGCCCTTGTCGGTGGTCGTCGCGGAGTCCTTCGGCAGGTCGTACGTGTACGCCGTGTTCGACGACGCGTCGTAGACGGTCACCTTCGACTTGCTCCACACGATCTGCGCGTCGCCCGCGTCGGATTGCAGCTCGAGGCGGCCGCCGTTCTGGTTCGCCCAGAGGCGCCCGGTCGCACTCGACATCAGCGGGGAGCCCGCCTGACCCGTCAGTGCACCGGACGGGAAGAGCGTGTTCGTGAAGCCGATGTCGGCCTTGATGCCGTCGGGCGCCTGGCCCGCGAGCGCGTCGTGGATCGCCTGCGCGAGCGGCTTCGGCGCGGGCGTCGGCCCGCTGCCGCCGATCGCGGAGACGGCGGCGGCGCCGCCGATCGCGACGGCGACGACCGCGACGACGAGAGCGATGAGCGTGCGCGTTGTCAGCGTGCGGAAGATCTTCACGGCGTTCCTTTCCTCGGTTCCTCGCCGGAAGCGTGCCCGCCGGTCTCTGACGGTTTCCTGAGGGGCAGCTCGATCGTGAAGCGGGCGCCCTCCACCGTCGCGGTGCCGCCGTGGCGCTCGGCCGTCGCGCGCACGATCGCGAGGCCGAGGCCCGTCCCCTCGCCCTCGAACCGCTCGAACACGCGCTCGCGCTCGGACGCCGCGATGCCCGGCCCCTCGTCCTGCACCGCGAGCCGCGCCCACCCGTCTTCCGCGCCGACGGCGACCGCGACACGGCCGTGCCCGTGACGGCGCGCGTTCTCGACGAGGTTCGCGAGCGCGCGCTCGAGGGCGGCGCGATCGCCCGTCACGGTGACCTCGTCGGCGCTGACGTCATCTGCGCCGCTCGCACGCGCGAGCTCGTCCAGCTGCACGGCCTCGGCGGGCGGCGGTGACGCCTCCTCGCGCGAGAGCGTGAGCAGATCGTCTGCGAGGCGGGCGAGGCGTTCTGCATCCGCTTGCAGGTCTGCGACGAGCTCGGACGTCGCGCCGTGCCGGGCCAGGTGCTGGACGTTCCCACGCAGCGCGGTCAGCGGGGTGCGCAGCTCGTGCGACGCGTCGGCCAGGAACCGGCGCTCCGCGTCGCGCGCGCGGTCGAGGCTCTCGAGCATCGCGTTCAATGTCGCCGCGAGCCGTCCCACCTCGTCGACGCGGTCCGGATCGGGCAGGCGCCGGCTCGAGTCGCCCGTGCGCTCGATCTCACCGGCAGCGCGGTCGAGCCGGGCGAGCGGCTGCAGCGCGCCGCGCACGAGCAGCGCAGCGGCGACGGCCCCGACGCCGGCGGCCAGCAGCGCTGCGAGCAGCGTCAGCCCGTGCAACGTGTTCACCGTCTCGTTCAGGTCCTTCGTCGATTGCGCGACGAGCACGGCGCCCCCACCCGCGACGTGCGCGAGCGGCGCGGCGTACACGCGCAGCTCGTCGTTGCCGAAGTCGATCGTGCGGTAGTGCGAGCGCCCGCTCGAGATGGTCTGCTGTGCAAGCTCGCGTGGCAGGACACGCCCGCCCAAAGAGAGCGAGCGGGCGACGATCCGGTCGCGCCGGTCGACGACCTCGACGAGCGCGCCGGTCTGCGCGTCGAGCGTTCCGGGCGCCGTCACGAGCGCCGGCGCGGAGGCCGCGAGCTGTGCGACGTCGACGGCCCGCGTGCGCAGGCCTCGGTCGACGTCGCGGCGAAGGTGGCGCGCCACGAGCACGTCGAGCGCCGAGCCGAGTACGACCACCGCGATCAGCGTCGACGCCGCCGCCGCGACGATCGTGCGGGTGCGCAGCGTCATCGCCCGATGATGAAGCCGACACCGCGCACCGTTTCGATCAGCGGCGGCTCGCCCAGCTTGCGGCGCAGGTTCGACACGTAGCGGTCGACGACGTTGGCGCTCGCCTCTCCCCGCCAGATCTCCGCGACCGCCCGCTCGCGCGGCACGACACGACGCGTGTTGCGTAGGAGCAGCGCGAGCAGGTCGCACTCCCGCTCGCTAAGCGGCAGGACCGCGCCGCCGCGCTGTGCGACACGTGTCGCGACGTCGAGCGTCAGGTCGGCAAATGCGAGCTGCTCCTCGGGTGACTTGCCGCGCCGCAGGAGCGCGCGCACGCGCGCAAGCAGCTCCTCGGTCGCGAAGGGCTTGACGAGGTAGTCATCTGCGCCTGCATCGAGCCCCGCGACGCGGTCCGCGACGGCGTCGCGTGCCGTCAGGAGGAGCACCGGAACCGCGAGCCCTTTCGCGCGCAGCCGCTTCGACACCGACAGGCCGTCGACGCCGGGCAGGCCGACGTCGAGCACGATCAGGTCGGGCGTCGAGCGCTCGACGGCGGCGAGCGCCTCACCGCCGTCAGCGGCGCTCTCCACGGCATAGCCCTCGGCGGAGAGCGTCCGATCGAGCATGCGCCTGATCGGCGCGTCGTCGTCGACCACGAGGATCGCGGCATCGGCCACGCGCCCATCATGCCGTGACGAGCGCGAGATCCGCTTTCAGCGCAGGGAGGTCGAAGCCGTTCGGCGCATGGCCCGCGTCGAGGAAGTCGCTCGAGAGGATGCAGTACGCCTCATCGCAGTAGCGCTCCCAGAAGCTCCAGGTCATCTGCTTGAGGCGCCCCCACGTGACGACCGTCAGCCTGTGCGCGTCGTACGCGACGACGTCGACGGCGTGTCCGCCCCACGAACCGGGCAGCGCATCGCCGGAGAGCGAGCCCGTCCAGTCCCAGACGTCCTGCTCCTGCGCGGTGACGGGCAGCTGCAGCCCGATGTACAGCCCACCGAACAGCCACGCGCCGGTCTCGACGAGCCGGCGGCTGTGCACCGACACACGCGCAAACGCACCGATCGTGTGATCGCCGATGCCGTTCTTGCGCCAGTACCGCAGCACCTCGAGCTCGATCGCGCCCTCCTCCCCGGTCAGCGGGTCGACCCGTTTGACATGGTTGAACGCGTCGAGCACCGACTCCTCGGTGATCATGACGGCCCGCCCGCGCACGGCGGCGGTCCACGCCTCGATCATGTGGCCTGCGGCGGCGGTCGTGCAGTCGCCGACGCGGTCGTTCGCGTACATCGGCCAACTCGTCACCTTCGCCGTCTCGGCGAAGGTCCTCGGCGGCGCAGGCAGCACCTGCGGATCCACGTACCGGGCGAGCGAGAGCGTGCGCACGTCGGTGCGGACCGGCAGCTTGCCGAGCATCTGCGCCGCGATCGTGCTGGTTGCCATAGCGGCCTCCTTCGAGCGTGGCGCCGCAGTGACAGGGGCGAACCTACCACCTGCGGTACGGTGCCGTGCCCTTGCAGACC
>CAZDEX010000199.1:0-4363 GCA_964504405.1 uncultured Gaiellales bacterium
AGGCCGACCTGGCGCCGGGCGCGTCGGTCGGCATCCTCGAGCAGGAGCCCGAGCTCGACCCGAAGAAGACGGTGCGCGAGAACGTCGAGGACGGCGTGCGCGAGCTGCGCGACCTGCTCGACCGCTTCAACGAGATTTCCGCGTCGTTCGCCGAGCCGGATGCCGACTTCGACGCGCTGCTCGCCGAGCAGGCGAAGGTGCAGGACCAGATCGACCGCCGTGACGCGTGGCAGCTGGAGGCCCAGCTCGACCACGCGATGGACGCGCTGCGGCTGCCCGACGGCGATCGCGACGTCGAGTCGCTCTCGGGTGGCGAGCGCCGCCGTGTCGCGCTGTGCCGTCTGCTCTTGAGCGCACCCGACCTGCTGCTGCTCGACGAGCCGACGAACCACCTCGACGCCGAGTCGGTGTTCTGGCTCGAGCGCTTCCTCGCCGACTACAAGGGCACCGTGGTCGCGGTGACCCACGACCGGTACTTCCTCGACAACGTCGCGGGCTGGATCCTGGAGCTCGACCGCGGCAAGGGCATCCCCTACGAGGGCAACTACTCCGGCTGGCTCGAGCAGAAGCAGGCGCGGCTCGCCGTCGAGGAGAAGCAGAGCTCGGCGCGCCAGCGCACGCTGCAGCGCGAGCTCGAGTGGGTGCGCATGGCGCCGAAGGCGCGGCATGCGAAGTCGAAGGCGCGCCTCGGCGCGTACGAGAAGCTGCTCGCGGAAGAGGAGTCGTTCAAGCTCGACAAGGTCGAGATCCACATCCCGCCCGGGCCGCGGCTCGGCGACATCGTGATCGAGGCGAAGGGCGTATCGAAGGGCTTCGGCGACAAGCTGCTCTTCGAGAACCTCGAGTTCTCGCTGCCGCCCGCAGGGATCGTCGGCGTGATCGGCCCGAACGGCGCCGGCAAGACGACGCTCTTCCGGATGATCGCGGGCGAAGAGACGCCGGATTCCGGCGAGCTGCGCATCGGCGACACCGTGCAGCTCGGCTACGTCGACCAGTCACGTGCGTCGCTGGACCCGAAGAGCACCGTGTGGAAGGAGATCTCCGGCGGCCAGGACATCGTCCTGCTCGGCAAGAAGGAGATCAACTCGCGTCAGTACACGTCGTGGTTCAACTTCAAGGGCGGCGACCAGCAGAAGCCCGTCGGGAAGCTGTCGGGCGGGGAGCGCAACCGCGTGCACCTCGCGAAGATGCTGAAGAGCGGCGGCAACGTGCTCCTCCTCGACGAGCCGACGAACGATCTCGACGTCGACACGCTCCGCGCACTCGAGGACGCGCTGCTCGACTTCGCGGGCTGCGCGGTTGTGATCACGCACGATCGCTGGTTCCTCGACCGCGTCGCGACGCACATCCTCGCCTTCGAGGGCGACTCGCAGGTGACGTGGTTCGAAGGCGACTGGGCCGAGTACGCCGAGTGGGTGCGCGAGACGCGCGGCCCCGAGGCCCTCGAACCGCACCGCATCAAGTACAAGCCGCTCGTCCGCGGGTAAGCGCGCGGCTTTAGACTCGTCGCGTGCTGCGCACGCTCCGTCTTCGCTTTCGCGATCGGCCCGACTACGACCTCGCGTTCGAAGCCCCGGGCGAGGAGCTTGACCCTTGGCGGGCGCTTCGCGATCTCGCCGACGACGACGGCCGCATCAGCCTCGGAGATCGAGAGTCGTGCCTCGTGGACGACGTGCTCGATGTCTCGCTGGTCGAGCCGACGCAGATCGAGGGGCCGACCTGGGCGCGAGGTCTCCAGGACGAGGACGTTGCTACCGCGCTCGACGAGAACTACGAGACGCCCTCGTAGGGCCGCCGGCGCACCTAAAATCATCGCCGCCGTGCCGTCCCACCGCCTTGACCCCGTCGAGCTCCGCGTGCTCGGCTGCCTGGTCGAGAAGCAGCGCACGACGCCCGAGCAGTATCCGCTGACCCTCAATTCGCTGCGCCTCGCGTGCAACCAGGCGACGAACCGCGACCCGGTCATGCAGCTCGAGGAGTCGGAGGTTCGCGCCGCCGCGCAGAGCCTCGGCACGAAAGGCTACGCGCGGCTCGCGACCGGGCCGGGGTCGCGCACCGCGAAGTACCGGCAACTCTTCCAGGAGGCGCTCGACCTGATGCCTGCGGAGGTGTCGATCCTCGCCGTGCTGATGCTGCGCGGCCCGCAGACGGTCTCGGAGCTGAAGACGCGCACGGAGCGGCTCGCGAAGATCGACGACGTGCTCGCCGTCCTCGAACGGCTCGACGCCAAAGAGCTCGTGCACAACATCGGCAAGGCGCCCGGCCAGAGCGCGGAGCGCTGGATGCACCTGCTGGCGGCAGGGCCGACGGAGCAGTCCGGGGAGGCAGAGGCCGCAGGCGAGCCGACGTCTCTCGAACGCCGGCTCGCCCAGGTCGAACAGCGGCTGGATGAGCTCGAGCGGGAGCTCGCCCAGCGCGGGGTGCTCGACTAGGGCCGTTACGATCTGAATGCCGACCGGGCGAACCAGATGAACCCGATCACGAAGATTGCAAGTGCTGCCGCAGCGGGGGTGAATGACACGGTGGGGTACCTCCGCTACCTGGACTGGTGACGCATCCATAGTCGCTTGCCCAGCCCCTTCGCGGGAATCCCCCCAAACGGGGATCCTCGCTTTGCGAGACTCCGGCGGTTGTCCGAGGAACGCCGTATTACTACGGCCAGGGCGAGCGCGAGCGGCGCGTGAGCATGAGCTTCGCGTACGTGCTCGCCGGGCTCGTCGTGAGCGCGATCGGCGTCGCGATCGAAGCGACGCGCTAGACCTGCGGGATGCGTGCTTCGAGCGCCTCGCCGAGCGCCTCGCGCACCGGCTCGAGCTCGATGCGGTCGAGCACGTCCTGGAAGAAGCCGCGCACGATCAGGCGCTCGGCCTCCGCGCGCGAGAGACCGCGCGCCATCAGATAGAACAGCTCGTCGCGGTTGACCTTCCCGAGCGTTGCGCCGTGCGTGCAGCGCACGTCGTTCGCCATGATCTCGAGGCCGGGGATCGAGTCGGCGTGCGCCTTGTCGGAGAGCAGCAGGTTGCGGTTCTCCTGGTAGGCGTTCGTCTTCTGCGCGCCCTCTTCGACGCGGATCATCCCGCGCCACACGGCGGTCGCGTTCTCGCGCAGCGCGCCCTTGAACGCGAAGTCGCTCTCCGTGTTCGGCGCGATGTGCTCCTGGAAGGTGTCGTAGTCGAGGTGCTGCTCGCCGTCGGCGAAGTATGCGCCGGTGACACGCGACGTCGCGCCCTCGCCCGCAAGGTCGTTCTCGATCCACACCTTGCCGCGCTTCGAACCGAAGCCGCCGATCACCCAGTCGAGCTCGCTGTCGCGCTCGAGCCACGCCTTGTGGCGGCCGAAGTGCCACGTTTCCTTCGAGAGGTTCTGCAGCGAGACGTACTCGATCTTCGCCTGCGGATCGACGAACAGCTCGACGACCGCGTTCGTGTACGCGACCGTGTCGCTCCTTGCCGAGCCGAGGTCCTCGATCAGTGTGAAGCGCGCGCCCTCGTCGGCGATCACGACCATGCGCCAGAAGAGCGGGCCGCCGCTCGAGGTCACCTGCACGTAGAGCGGCTTGTCGAGCACGACGCCCTTCGGCACGTGCACGAGCAGCCCGTGCTCCCAGCGCGCGAGGTTCTCGAGCGCGAACTTGTCGTCGTCCGGGATGAGCTTGGCGTCGTAGTCGAGCGGCAGCGGCTCGAAGGTGATGCCGTCGGGCGCGCCGACGATCTCGACGCCGGCTTCGGTTACGAGGGCGCGGGCGGCGACATCGAGATCGAGCACCGGGGCGGAAGTGGTGTCAGACACAAGACCGGTGTCTGACACCGCCGCGGGGTCGAAGCCGCGGAGGTCGGTGAAGCGCCAGTGCTCGTCCGCGGTGGACGGCGGGGGCAGCTCCTCGAACCGCTTCGCGGCGGCGTCGCGGGTCAGCGTCGCCACTACGACTCCTGCGGGGCGTAGCGGCGGTGCAGGACCATCTGGTTGCCGTCCGGGTCGGCGAAGAACGCCATGTGGCACACGCCCGTGTCGAGGACGTCGCCGTTGAACTGGACGCCCTTCCCTTCGAGCTCCTTGCGCGCCTCGTGCACATCCGGCACGCGCATCGCGAAGCCCGCGTCGTGCGGGCCGCCGAACGCGCCGCCGATCGCCTCGAGGCTCAGCAGGTAGAGGAAGCCGTTGTCGCCGAGCCTGAACTCGGGGAAGCCGCCCTCGCTCGTCTGCGGAAGGCCGAGGGTGTCGCGGTAGAAGGCGGTCGAGCGCTCCATGTCGGTGACGGGCACCGCCCAGAAGTCGACGTGCTCGACCTTCAACTAGCCGACCGAGCCTTCCATCTGGAGCTGGATCAGCCGGTTCATCTCGACGGCGTACTCGAGCGGCAGCT
>CAZDEX010000200.1:0-4361 GCA_964504405.1 uncultured Gaiellales bacterium
GAGCCGAGGAACTCGGCGACGGGCACGCCCGTCGCTCGCTCGCTCGCCAGGTTCGCCTGGGCAAGGCGGTACGTCTCGCCGTCCGGCGCCCACACCCACAGCGCCGTCTGCATGTGCTCGACGACCTGCCCCTGCGTCCGGAGCTCCTCGACGAGGCGGCTCCGCGTCTCGAGCTCGTTCGCATTACGGATGACCGTGCTGACGAATTCGGCCATGAGGCGCGTCGTCTCGACCGCCAGCTCGTCGAACGCATGCGGCTTCCTGGCCATCACGGAGAGGACGCCTTCGATGCGCCCGTCGCGGTACAGCGGCGCGCAGATGAGCGACCCTGCCTGAAGCACCTGGCACGCGTGAGCATCGACGCGCGGATCGGAGGCGGTGTCGTCGGCGTGAACCGTCTCGTCCATCAGCGCCGCAACGCCTGCGAGGCTCGAGGCCCGGTCGAGTCGCAGTCCGATCTGGCCCGCCGCAGTGCCGGACGCGTGATGGAGCACGGAGTCCGAGCCGTCGAACCACTGCACCGATGCCCCGTCACCGCCCGCGAGGTGCTGTGCACGCTCGACGATCGCCGAGGTCACCGCGTCCGGGTCCAGCTCGAGCGCGGAGATCTCCTGCTGCGTCTGGACGATCGCATGCAGCCGGCCCAGGCTGATGCGAAGGCGCTCCTCGTTGCGCTTGCGCTGTGTGATGTCGCGGAGTGACGTGTGCATCCGGCCGTCGTCGAGCACACGTGACGAATACTCGACCTGGATCACGGCGCCGTCCTTGCGGAGGTACCGCCGCTCGGAGCGAAGCTCGCGCATCGAGGTCAGCTCGGAGCGTCGCGGGGGGACGGCGTCGAGCTCGCCCGGCGCCATGAGATCGCGCGCATGCATCGACCGCAGCTCCTCGACCGGGTACCAGAGCATTGCGGCTGCCGCGGAGTTCGCGTCGAGGATGTTGCCGTCGAGGTCGCTGATCAGCGTTGCGTCCGCGGCCTGGGCGTACAGCTCGCGGTAGTTGTGCGCCGTCTCGGCCAGCCGGCCGACGAGCTCGGCGTTCCGCAACGCGATCGAAGCGCCGCGCGAGAGCAGCCTGACCGCCTCGACGTCCTGCTCCGTGAAAGCGTTCGGGTCGGGCGTGCGCACTCCGAGCACGCCGCGGGTCTCGCCGTCGTAGTCGATCGGAGCGAGCACGATCGCGCCCGCGCCCGGTGTGAGGCAGCGGCTGACATCCGCGCCCGTCGTCGCGCGCAGTACGACGATGTCGTCGGCCTCGATGCACTGGTCGCCGAGCGTGTCCGCGAGCGGCAACCGCTTCCCCTGTAGTGCGGCGTCCTCGCCCGCGCAGGCGACGAAGTACGCGTGCTCCTCATCGACCGTGGAGAGCGACGCGCCGTCGGCGCCCTCGATCTCCATCAGGCGATCGACGATGCCGGCCATGACGGCTTCGACCTCGCCGGAGAGCGAGGCGACTTCGAGCTGCCGCTCGAGACCGGACGGGCTCACGTGATGAGGCCGAGCCTCAACGCAGTCGCGACCGCCTGCGTGCGCGTGCTCGCGCCCAGGCGATCGGATGCCTTGCGGAGGTGGGTGCGCACCGTCTCGGAGCTGATTCCCAGGCGGCGGCCGATCTCCTCGTGGGGAAGGCCCTCCGCCAGGAGCCCCAGCACGTCGAGCTCGCGCGGTGTGAGCTTGCTCGCCGGGGCTGCGATCCGGGTCAGCGACGGGTCGAGGTACGAGCGGCCGGCGAGCGTCGACTCGAGCGCGCGGACGAGATCCGCGAGCGGCGCCTCCTTGAGCACGAGCGCAGCAGCGCCCGCAGCGAGGACGTCGTTCGCGATCTGCTCGTCTGCGTCGGCGGTGTAGACGACGATGCGCGTGCCCGGCGACACCTCCAGCAGCTTCTCGATCAGCTGTGTCCCCGACAGCCGCGGCATACGGAAGTCGACGAGCGCGAGGTCGGGTTGCTTCTCCGTCGCGAGAGCGACGGCCCGCTGGCCGTCCGGCACGGGGCCTACGACCTCGAAGCCGTTGTCCGACAGGTAGGCGGAGACCGCTGAGGTCAGCGCGGGGTGGTCGTCCGCGATCAGGCATCTCGGATCGTTCATCTGTTCACCTCCATGCGCGGCGCGTTGCGCCGAAGCGGGTTGCTGGGCCTCTGAGGGTGGTCGTCTCCGACGAGCCGGCTGACGCGCGCGGCGAGCTGGTCGGCGTAGCCGTTGCTCTTCACGACGTAGTCGGAGGCGCCGCGCCGGAAGGCCTCGACGGCTGTGCCCTCATCGCCCTGGCCGGTGAGCATCACGATCGGAAGTGAGGGATACGTCGCGCGAAGGGCGTCGAGCACCTGCACGCCCGAACCGTCGGGGAGGTCGTGGTCGACGATCGCGACGGACCATTCGGAGCTGTTCACGAGCGCGGACGCCGACGCAACGCTCTCCGTGCGCGCGATCACCGCGCCCGTCAAGTCGCGCTCGAGCGCGTCCGTGATGAGCGTGGCGTCCGCTTCTGCATCCTCGACGAGGAGCACGGCGAGCCCCGCCGCGGCGACCGGCCGGGGCGCGGTCGCGAGGAGCCGCAACCCGTCGGTCGACAGCTCGAGCTCGCCGGAATCGATCAGCGCGAGCGCGAGATCGACCACCGCGGGGTCCCACTGCACGCCGCGCTGCGCGACGAGCTCGGCGACGACGTCGGAGGGCGTGCGCGGCTGCCGGTAGAGCTGCCTGGCCGACATCACCTCGATCGCATCGGCGACCGCGACGATGCGCGCGCCGATCGGGATTGCCTCACCGGCGAGTGCGTCGGGATAGCCCGCCCCGTCCCAGCGCTCGTGGTGATGTCGCACGATCGGACGCGCGCCTGCGAGGAGGTCGAGCGGCTCGAGGAGCTTGTCGCCGATCTCCGGATGCGTCTCGACGATGCGGCGCTCCTCCTCGTCGAGGGCGCTCGGCTTCAGCAGGACCCGGTCCGGGATCCCGATCTTGCCGACGTCGTGGAGGATCGCGCCGAGCCTCACCGTCTCGACCTCGTCAGGGCTCATGCCGCGGAGCTCGGCGAGACGGACCGCGAGTGACGCGAGCCGTTCGCAATGCCCGTGGAGGTACTCGTCCCGGGCCTCGATCGCATTTGCGAGTGCGCTTGCGAGTGTGGGGGCGAGCAGCCGCTCACGCAGCTCCTCGCGGCTGCGTGTGGCGCGGTCGAGTGCGTCGGCGACGGCGGTCTGCAGGTCCTGATGCGCGAACGGCTTCGTGACGAGGCCGGCGGCGCCGCGCGTCAGCGCCTGGCTGAGCGTGTCGTAGGTGCCTGCGCCGGTGACGAGCACGACCGGGAGTGACGCGCTGTGCGCGCGCACGGCCTCCAGCAGCTCGAGCCCCGAGAGCCCGGGCATGACGACGTCGCTGACGACGAGGTCGAAGTCGGTCGTGTGCTCGAGCAGCGCGAGTGCGCGCTCGGCGCTGTCGGCGCCGATCACATCGTGCCCCGCCGACTCGAGGATCTCCATCACGAGCTCGCGGATGATCTGCTCGTCGTCGATCACCAGCACGCGGCTCACGACGCCACCTCCTCGGGATGCGCTAGTGGCAGCCGGAGCGAGAACGACGAGCCGCGGCCGGGCTCCGAGAGGGCGGTGAGCGTTCCGCCGTGCCCCTCCGCGATGCCGAGGCTCACCGACAGGCCGAGCCCCGTGCCGCCGGTCGCGCGCTTCGTGGTGAAGAACGGCTCGAAGACGCGGTCGAGCACGTCCGGTTCGATGCCCTGCCCGTCGTCGGTGACGGTGGCGACGACGAAGCTCCCCTCCTGGCGCACGTCGACGGTGACCGTCCCGCCGTTCGGCATCGCCTGCCGGGCGTTCGCGATCAGGTTGAGCACGATCTGCTTGAGCTGGTTCGGGCTCGCGTAGACGGGCGCACCCGACCCGTCGTACTGGTCGACGAGCTCGACGCCCTTGTGCGCGTTCGTCCGCCGCACGAGGTCGACCGTCGACTGCACGACCTCCTCGAGCGGAACGACGTGGCGCTCCTCGGCGTTTTCGCGGGCGAAATCGAGCAGCGCGCGCACGATCTCCTTGATCTCGAGACCGGTCTGCTGGATCAGCTCGAGCCGCTGCCGGGCCCGCGAGGCCGGTTCCGACTCCTTGAGCAGGAACTCCGTCAGGCCGAGGATCGCGAACAGGGGGTTGTTGATCTCGTGGGCGACTCCGGCTGCGAGCTCGCCGATCGCAGCGAGCTTTCCGCTCTGCACGAGCTGCTGCTCCACGCGGCGCTTCTCGGACAGGTCGGTGATCACGCCGAGGAGAAGCACCACCTCCCCGTCGTCGCCGGGCACGCCGTGCGAGGCGACCTCGACGGCGAGCGGCCGCCCGTCCTTGCGGCGATAGATGCG
>CAZDEX010000201.1:0-2089 GCA_964504405.1 uncultured Gaiellales bacterium
GGACAACCGCAACGTCGCGCGCATGGCCGTGCTGCTCGCGGGACTGCCCGAGTCGATCGGCGGCGTCACCGTGAACCGGCTCTGCGCGTCGGGGCTCGCAGCGATCGTCGGCGCGGCGCACGCGGTGATCGCCGGGGACGGGGACCTGTTCGTCGCGGGCGGTGTCGAGTCGATGTCGCGCGCGCCGCTCGTCACCGCGAAGCCCGACACCGCATACCCGCGCGGCGACCGCGTGATGTACGACACGACGCTCGGCTGGCGCTTCCCGAACCCGCGCATGGAAGAGCTGTTCCCGCTCGAGACGATGGGCGAGACCGGCGAGAACGTCGCCGAGCGCTGGTCCGTGTCGCGCGAGGACCAGGACGCCTTCGCGCTCCGCTCGCAACAGCGCTGGGCGGCCGCCGACTTCTCGGACGAGATCGTCCCCGTCGGCGACGTGACGCGCGACGAGCACCCGCGCCCCGACACGTCGCTCGAGAAGCTCGCGTCGCTCAAGCCCGCGTTCCGGAAGGGGGGCACCGTGACCGCCGGCAACTCGTCGGGCCTGAACGACGGCGCGGCGGCCGTCGTCGTCGCGTCGGAGGAGAAGGCGCGGGAGCTGGGCGTCGAGCCGCTTGGCGCGTTCGCCGGCTCCGCGGTCGCCGGCGTCGACCCGCGCGTGATGGGTATCGGCCCCGTCCCGGCGGTGCGCAAGCTGCTCGAGCGCACCGGCGTCGCGATCGAAGATGTCGATCTCCTGGAGCTGAACGAGGCGTTTGCGTCACAGTCCCTGGCTGTGGTGCGCGAGCTTGGGATCGAGGAGGAGAAGGTGAACGTCAACGGCGGCGCGATCGCCATCGGGCACCCGCTCGGCATGAGCGGGGCCCGCCTCGTCGTCACGCTCCTGCACGAGCTGCGCCGGCGCGGGGGCAAGCGCGGCATCGCGACGATGTGCGTCGGAGTCGGACAAGGACAGGCGGCGCTCTTTGAGCGGTGATCGCTCCAGCACCGGCGAAGCCGGTGCCTCCGCTGCTGGGCCGGTTCCGTCGAGCCTACGCCGGGCAGCTGAGCGGTATCTGGTGCTCGGGCTGCGGCTCGGCAAGCACGTCGACGGGCTCGTCGACGCGTACTACGGCCCGCCCGAGCTGAAGGAGCAGGTCGACGCGGAAGAGAAGGTTCCCGCCGAGGAGCTCGCGGCCGACGCCGACGCGCTGCGCGACGAGCTGCCCGACAGCTGGCTGCGCGACCAGGTGAAGGGCTGCGCCACGTACGCCCACGTGCTCGCGGGCGACGAGCTGTCCTACAGCGACGAGGTCGAAGGCTCGTACGGCGTGCGGCCCTCGAAGGTCTCGGAGGACGTCTACGCGCAGGTGCATGCGGAGCTCGACGAGCTGTACCCCGGCGACGGGCCGCTGCGCGAGCGCCGCAACGCCTGGCGCGACCTGCACCTCGTCACGGGCGACGTCGCGATCCCCGTGCTCCAAGAGCTCCTGCCGCTGATGCGCCGCCGCACGGAAGAGGTCCTGCTCGGCCTCCCTGCCGGCGAGGATGTGATCCTCGAGCCGGTCACCGACGAGCCCTGGTGGGCCTTCAACTACTACCTCGGTGACCTGCGCAGCCGCGTCGTCCTCAACGTCGACGTGCCGACCACCGGGCTCGACCTCGTGCATCTCGCCGGGCACGAGGTCTTCCCCGGCCACCACACCGAGCACGCGGTCAAGGAGCAGCTGCTGATCCGCGAGCAGGGGAAGATCGAGGAGGGCATCCAGCTCGTGCCGACGCCTCAGGCCGTCCTGAGCGAAGGCATCGCGGAGACCGGCGGCGAGCTCGTCCTGGACGACGCGGCCAAGGAAGAGGCGTACGCGATCCTGCGCCGGCATGGCGCGACGCTCGTCGACCCGGAGCTCAGCGAGCGCATCGCGAAGGTCGGCGAGCGGCTCCGGACGGTCGGTCTCGACGCGGCGCTGATGATCCACGAGGAAGGCGCGTCGGTCGAGGAGGCAGAGGCGTACGTCGAGAAGTGGAACCTCGCGACGCCCGAGCAGGCGAAGCACAGCGTGCGCTTCGTCACCGACCCGACCTGGCGCGCGTACGTGATCACCTATTCCGC
>CAZDEX010000201.1:2189-4354 GCA_964504405.1 uncultured Gaiellales bacterium
TCAGCCTGATGGCCACGGCGACCCAGGACTACGGCCTCTTCATCGGCGGCGAGCGTGTCGACACGGACGACGTCCGCGACGTGCACGAGCCTGCAACCGGCGAGGTGCTCGGGCGCGCGGCGATGGCCGGCGAGGCGGAGATCGACCGCGCGGTCGAGGCCGCGCGGGGCGCACTGGACGGTGCGTGGGGGAAGACGCCCGGCACCGAGCGCTCCCGCCTGCTCCACGCGCTCGCCGACGCCGTCGTCGCGAACCACAAGGAGCTCGCCGAGCTCGAGTCGCGCAACGTCGGCAAGGCGATCTCGTCGGTCAAGGCCGAGGTCGCGGGCGCGACGGAGAACTTCCGCTACTACGCGAGCGCGATCGCGTCGATCGCCGGCCGGTCGAATCCCATCGGGGGCTCGCTGCTCTTCTACTCGCAGAAGGAGCCGGTCGGCGTCGCGGGGCAGATCGTGCCGTGGAACTACCCGCTGATGATGGCGACGTGGAAGCTCGCGCCTGCGCTCGCCGCCGGTTGCGCGGTCGTGCTCAAGCCGGACCCGCAGACGCCGCTCAGTGTCCTGCGCATCGCGGAGCTCGCCGCCGAGGTCGGTTTTCCCGCCGGCGCGATCAACATCGTCCCCGGCGACGGGCCGACGACCGGCGCGTACCTCGTCAAGCATCCGGGCGTCGACAAGGTCGCGTTCACCGGCTCGACCAAGACGGGCGGCGAGATCATGCGCCTCTGCTCCGACCCGATCAAGCGCCTGACGCTGGAGCTCGGCGGCAAGAGCCCGAACCTCCTCTTTGCGGACGCCGACCTCACCGACGCGATCCCCGCGAGCGTGTGGGCGATCTACGCGTCGGCGGGCCAGTCGTGCGAGGCACGCTCGCGCCTCCTCGTCGAGAAGTCGATGTACGACGACGTCGTCAACCAGGTGACGGAGCTCTCGCAGAAGGTGCGCGTCGGCGACCCGCTCGACGCCGAGACGCAGATGGGCTCGCTCATCTCGCAGTCCCATCGCGAGAAGGTGCACAGCTTCGTCGAGGGTGCGCGCGAGGAAGGTGCGGAGGTGACGACGGGCGGCGCGATCGGCGACGGCCCGGGCGCGTTCTACCCGCCGACGGTGATCGCGAAGGCCGGCAACCAGATGCTCGCCGCACAGGAGGAGATCTTCGGCCCCGTCGTGACGGTGATCCCGTTCGAGGACGAGGCGGACGCGATCCGCATCGCGAACGACGTCAAGTACGGCCTGATGGCGACGGTCTGGACCGGCGATCCCGCCAAGGGGCATCGCATCGCGTCGAAGATCAAGTCGGGCACCGTCGGGATCAACATGCCGTACACCGCGATCCCGGGCATTCCGTTCGGCGGGTTCAAGCAGTCGGGCTTCGGCAGGGAGCTCGCGCTCGAGACGCTCGACCTCTACCTCGAGACGAAGTCGGTGGTCACGTACACCGGCACGCGGCCGACGAATCCGTTCGGCCTCTGAGACACCGCTGGGCCGTTCTCGCGGCCGGGACGTTCGCCCAGGCGACGTACTCGGCGATCTGGTTCGGCGTCGCGGTGATGGCGCCGTTCCTGCGCGACCGCTACCGCCTCTCGCTCGGTGAGATCGGCGTGCTGCTGTCGGCGTCGCTCGCGGGCAGTGTCGTCTCGCTCATCCCGTGGGGCTACGCCACCGACGCTCTCGGCGAGCGGATCGTGTTGTTCGCGGGCGTCGGCGGCTGCGGGCTCGCGCTCGTCGCCGCCGCGTTCGTCCAGGGGTTCTGGTCGCTGCTCGCGCTGCTGCTGCTCGCGGGCCTCCTCGGCGCGAGCGTGCAGTCGGCGAGCGGCCGTGCGGTGATGGCCGCGTTCCCTCCGGAGCAACGCGGTCTCGCTCTCGGCATCCGGCAGACGGCAATCCCGATCGCAGGTTTCGCAGCCTCGCTCGCCCTGCCGCACATCGCGCGCACGAGCGTCGGCTGGGGGCTCGGGACGCTGGGCCTCGCGTGCCTGGCCGCCGCACTCGCCGGGGCGATCGTGGTCCGCGACGTCCCGGTGCCCGAGGGCGCCGAGCTCGACGCACCACTCCGCAACGGGCGCCTCTGGCGGATCGCGCTCGGGAGTGCCTTCGTCGTCGCGCCGCAGATGTGCGTCGTGGGGTTCACCGTGCTCTTCCTGCACGACCACCGCGGCCTGTCGA
>CAZDEX010000202.1:0-4335 GCA_964504405.1 uncultured Gaiellales bacterium
GGCCGCCGCGCACGGCGAACTGGCCGCGCTCCTCGACCCGCTCCACGCGCTCGTAGCCGGCAGATGCCAGGTGCTGGGCGAGTGAGTCGATGCCCGGCTCGTCGCCCTTCGCGACCCGAAGCGGCGCCGGCCGCTGCGCGGACGGCGGGACGCCCTCGGCGATCGCCGTCGCAGACGCGCACACGAGGCCGCCGCGTGCGAGCACGTCGAGCGCGCGGGCACGCTCGCCGACGAGGTGCGGCGGCGGCTCGAGGCCGGAGCCCCAGCGGACGCCGCGCGACGGGAAGAGGGCGACGTCCTCGTCGCCGAGGAACCACCCGGCCGCCTCGGCTGCGTCTCGCGCCTCGGCGTCCTCCGGCAGGAGAACGATCAGCCCGCGCCCGACCTCCTCGTAGAGCGCCGCGAGGAGCAGCGGGAGCACGGGCTCGGAAACGCGAGCGCGGGTGGGCAGCGCCTGCGCGAACCGCTGCAGGCGCTCTTCCGCGCGAAGGCGGTCGACGAGGCTGTGGAGCACGGGACGGTCCATGACCTTTGACCGAACGAGGCGTTCGGCCGGGGCGTCATGGTAGTCGCGAGGGCACGACCGACAGCGCCGCGAGCGTCGAGCGCTCCTTGTCCTTCACCTCGAGGACGCAGTCGAGCGGCAGGTCGCCGACCTGCGCGACGAACGCCGCGAACGCGGCCAGGTCGAGCGAGTCGGCATGCGCGCCGGGGCGCTTGCCCGGCTGCTGCGTGGAGAAGTGCACCTCCTGGCGCCCCTCCCACCCTTCGGACGCGAGCTCGACGAGCTCGCGGGTCGACGCGCCGTCGAACGAGGGGTTGAGCGAATGGTGGAACGCGTCGAAGACGACGCGCACGCCGAGCCGGCGAGCGAGCTCGAGCGCGTCGGCGAGCGAGCGGCGCTCGTCGTTTTCGAGCACGAGCCGCCCGCGTGCGCCAGGAGACAGTTGCGCGAACGCCCGCGCGAACCGGTCGTCGGTCCCGGTCACGTGGACCACGATGTGCGGGTCGGGAAGCTCCATCGCGTCGAACAGCCGCGCGTGGTACTCGACCTCCGCGATCGCCGCCGCGACGACCTCGGGTCGCGCAGAGCCGAGCACGGTGTACTGGCCGGGGTGCGTCGAGAGCGCGAGCTCCTCGGCTCGAGCGAGTGCCCCCAGCTCCGCGAACCGCTCACCGAGCTCGTCCCACCAGGCGACGGTGTTCGCCGGGTGCGACGCGAGCGGGACGAGGTTCGACGTCAGCCGGAAGACACGGATGTCGCGCTCGGCGTTCCAGCGCAGGATCGCCTCGAGAGCGTCGAGGTTCGTTGCGGTGAGACCGCGGATCCGCTCGGGCGTCGCGTTGGCCAGGCGCACGGTTCGTGCCGGCGTCGGCAGGCGCGTGTTGATGCACGCGTACCCGATGCGCATGCCCGCCACGCGGGCATCGTGCCTAGTGCACGAAGCGCCGCGCGCCGTCGTAGCGCCCCGAGTACCAGCCGGCGAGCGTGTCGACGGAGACCGTGGTCCCGCTATGCGGAGCGTGGATGAACTTGCCGTCGCCGATGTAGAGGCCGACGTGGCCGAGCCCGTCGAAGAAGAGGAGGTCGCCGGGCCGCAGGCTCGACCGGGCCACACGGCGCCCCATGTCGAACTGCGCGCCCGAGTAGTGCGGCAGGTCGATCCCGAAGTGCGCGTAGACGTAGCGCGTGAAGCCCGAGCAGTCGAACCCGCTGCGAGGCGTCGTGCCGCCGTAGACGTAGCGGACGCCGAGGAAGTGGCGCGCGTAGCTGACGATCTGCGTCTCCTTCTTGGCGACGACGAGTTCGTGCGACGCGCGCGCGGCGCGATCGACGGCTCCGAGCGCTCCTTCGGCGCGGGCGGTCAGGCTGGCGAGCACGAGCAGTATGAGCAGCGCAAAGCGGATGCGGTCGGGCAAAGGAATGACTCCCTTCGGCAGAGGCGGCGCGCTCAGGGAGTGGGCACCGCGCTGTCGTTGGCTTGGCGCATGTCAGCAGCCGGCGGGAAGCGCAGGCACCCCTCGTTCCGGGGGTCTGCTATCCCCCGAAAGGGGTAGGCCGGTCGGGCCCAAACGGAGGGGTCGCGCGGGCCGATCGTTCGGCTGATGCGCGTTTCCCCCGCATGTGGCGATTTTTGCGAGCCGTGTGGCGCGTGTTACGAGCGCCGGCCGTTGATCGCGCGTTGCGCGGCCTCGAGCCCTTCGGCGTCGAGCGTCTCGACGGCGTCCGCCGCCGCCCGAACGAGGCGTTCGGCGTCGTCCTCGGGACGGAAGTTCGAGAGGACGAAGTCGGCGAGCGGGCGGGGGTCGCCGCGGTCCGGCCGCCCCACGCCGACCCGCAGGCGCAGGAAGTCCGGCGTGCCGAGATGCTGCGCGATCGAGCGCAGGCCGTTGTGACCGCCGAGCCCGCCGCCCATGCGGGCCTGCAGGCGACCGAGGTCGAAGTCGCCCTCGTCATGCACCACGAGCACCGCGTCGGGCTCGAGCTTGAAGAACTGCAGCGCCGCCTTGATCGAGCGGCCCGAGTCGTTCATGTACGTCTCGGGCTTCAGGAGCGCGATCTTGTGGCCGTCGATGCGCACCTCGGCGACCTGGCCGTTGAACTTCCCCTTCCAGGTACCGCCGTGCCGGCGCGCCAGCTCGTCGACGACCATCCAGCCGACGTTGTGGCGGGTGCGCGCGTATTCGGGGCCAGGGTTGCCGAGCCCCGCCACGAGCAGGTCGAGCGAGGTGCCGTGGCGGCGCGGCCAGAGCCGCATGGCTAGCGGGTCTCCCAGGCGGGAATCGTGAAGCTCAGGGTCGGGAGAACCAAGGAGGACGCAGCATGACGCAGGTTATCGCGGGCCTGAGCGCGCGAGGCCCGCCGAGGGGCCCGCATACCTAGCCCTCGACGGTGCCGGGCTCGCCGGACTCGCCGCTGCCGGCGTCGGCCTCGCCCTCTGCGGCGGCCTCTTCGGCCCCCGCCTCACCCTCGGGCGTCTCGCCCTCTTCACCCTCGCCGGCCTCGGCCTCCTCTTCGCGCATCGGCTGCGTGACCGTCGCGACGACCGTCTCCGGGTCGTCGAGCAGCGTGACGCCCTGCGGGAGCTGGAGTGCGTCGAGCCGGAGGGTGTCGCCCAGGTGCATGGCCTCGACGTCGATCTCGAGGTGCTCCGGCACTTCCATCGGGAGCGCCTGGACGTTGATCTCCGACGCGACCTGCGAGAGGACACCGCCCTCCTTCACGCCGGCCGCTTCGCCGTGCAGGTGCAGCGGCACCGTGGCGTGGATCGGCTGGTCGAGGCGCACTTCCTGGAGGTCGACGTGCGTGATGTGGCCCTTCACCGGGTGCAGCTGGTACTCCTTGAGCACCGAGCTGTGCTCCTTGCCGCCTTCGACGACGACGTCGAGCACGGCGTTCAGGCCGCCGCGCGAGGTGAGCGCGTGGCGCAGGTCGCGCTCGGGGATCGAGATCGAGACGGGGTTGTCACGGCCGTACAGGACGCCCGGGACCAGCCCGTTCCGGCGCAGGCGCCGCGCCTCGGCGGAGCCGAGGATCGAACGGTTCTGGACCAGAAGTTTGACGCGCTCGCCAGCCACGGTCGGGGAGTGTAGCGGCTCCCTCGAGGGGAGCCGCTACACCGAACCGGATTCGTGTGGGGCGACTCCCTCGATGGGAGTCGCCTCACCGAACCTGATTCGCCCAGCGAACCAGGTTCGAGGGTTCCACCCGTCGGTGGCATCTGGACGAAACGCGTGAACCTGGTTCAGAGAGCGAACCAGGTTCAGCCCCCGAACCCGTCAATCTGGTTCGGCTTCGCCGAATCAGATTTCCATATCCGGCCTACGGCCGGATATGGAGGTTGATCCCGAGCAGGAGCAGCGGCCAGAGGAGGATCGCGAGGATCGCGCTCAGGATCGGCCGCCAGCCGCCGAAATGCTGGAGGTAGTGCTTCTGCGCGGCCAGGGCGACCCCGACGATCACCCAGACGAGCGCGATGAGGCGGCTGCGGAACACGAGAACCTAGTGCCCGGTAGAGCGCAAGTTCGAACCCCGCCCCGGGTCTATTCGGCACAACCGACGCGAGCACCATCGTGCTCTCCCCCTCTCGCTCTCGGGCCTGGCGTTGCGGCGCCAGGCCTGAGAGCGTTAAAAGAGCTGGTTCTCGCCGCCGAAGATCGCCGAGACCGAGTCATCGGCAAAGACGTTCATGATCGTTTCGGCGAGCAGCGGGGCCACCGTCAGCACCGTCATGTGCTCCGGCTTCGCGATCGGGTCGATCGGGACGGTGTCGGTCACGACGATGCCGGTGATGTCGGCCTCGCTCAGCTTCTGCAGCCCTTCGGCCGAGAGGA
>CAZDEX010000203.1:0-4302 GCA_964504405.1 uncultured Gaiellales bacterium
TCGAGATCTCGCCGCTCGGCCTCGTCGAGATGACGCGCCAGAACGTCACCGACGGCCCGCGCGAAGTGATGACGAAGAAGTGCCCGACGTGCGGCGGCGACGGGATCGTCGTCTCCGAGCACACGGCCGCGGTCGACATCGAGCGGCGCCTGCGGTCGCTCGTCACCCCGGGCTCGCGCGACAAGGCGTTCAAGGTCGAGGTCGCCGCGAAGGTCGCGAATCTCGTCGTCGGCCCGGGCGGCTCGCGCCTGCGCGAGCTCGAGGAGACGACGAAGCGCCGCTTCTTTCTGGTGGGCCAGGCCGAGGAGCATCTCGACCACTTCCGTGTGATCGACCAGGGGACGCTCGAGAAGGTCGCGCCGAAGCTGCCGGTCGACGTCGGCCAGGAGCTCGAGGTCAAGCTCGGCGAGGTCGGCCTGTACGACGCACACGACGGCGTCGGCAAGGTGGAGGACGTCGACATCGTCGTCGGCAACGCCGCGAAGCTCGTCGGCAAGAAGGTCAAGGTTCGCATCACCGCGATCAGCGAAGGTGTCGCGTGGGCCGAGCTCACCTCGCCTCTCGATCAGGTCGACGAGCCGCTGACGGCCGAGGCCGAGGCCGAGAAGCCGACCCGCACGAAGACCACGAAGCGCGCCGCCCCGTCGGTCACCGAGGACGAGACGGTCGAAGGCGAGGCCGCAGAACTCGAGGACGCAGCGGTCGAGGACGACGAGGCCGTGTCCGAGGAGGCCGTCACGGAGGACGGCGAGGCACCCGCGGCCCCGAAGAAGAAGACGCGCCGCGGCTCGCGTGGCGGGCGGAACCGCAAGAAGAAGACCGCGACGGCGAGCGGCGGCGCGATGAGCGGCACGAACGGCGCCGACCCGGCCGCGGACGCGGAGCCGGAGCCGGAGCCGGAGCCGGAGGGCGAACCACCGGTGTCCGACACCGAGCCGGCGGCCGAGACCCCGGCCGAGGAGCAGGGCCCCGTGATCCACGTCCCGGAGCGCGATCTCGGCGGCGAGCAGAACGGCGACGACCCGGCTGCGCCCGCGAAGAAGCGGACGCGCCGCGGCTCGCGCGGCGGCAAGAACCGCCGCAAGAAGACCGCGGCGATCTCCGGCGCGACGGCGACCGCCACGGCGGAGCCGGAGGCCGTAGAGGCGCCCGAGCCGGCTCCCGAGCGCGAGCCTGAGCCCGCGGCTGCTCCCGCAGAAGCGCCTTCGCAGAACGGGGACGGCGGCGAAGGGGACGAGTGGGGCTATACGCCGATGAGCCAGTGGGGGTTGGACGACGGCTCATAGAAGTCGCTACACTTCCGGCGCTACGCGGGCTTCCGCCCGCGTTTTTCCACGCTTATGGACTACGCGATCATCCGTCTCGGTGGCAAGCAATACCGCGTCCGCGAGGGCGAGTACCTCGTCGTGGACCGGGTCAAGTTCGACGAGGGGAAGACCTTCAACCCGGACGTGCTGCTCGGCGACAGCGGGGTAACCGTGACGGCGAAGGTGCTCGCGCACGAGCGCGGCCCGAAGATCCGCATCGGCAAGTACCGCAGGCGCACGGGGTACAAGCGCCACAACGGCTTCCGCGCGTCCACCTCGCGCATCGAGATCTCGCTCGGCGGCGCGAAGAAGACGTCGGCCGCGGCGCCGAAGAAGGCTGCAGCAGCTCCGAAGGCGGAGGCGACGCCCAAGGTCGCCGACACGCCCACGCCTGCCGCCGACGATCACGTCAAGGGCATGCCGAGCGGCTACGAGGAGATGACCGTCGCGCAGGTCTCCGAGGGCGCGAAGACGTGGAACCGCCCGATGCTCGAGGCGGCTCTGGCATACGAGCAGGCTCACGCGGCGCGCAAGGGCGCGATCTCCGCGCTCGAGTCGGCTCTCAAGGCGAAGGACGAGGCGTAATGGCACACAAGAAAGGTCTCGGCTCCTCCAAGAACGGCCGCGATTCGAACCCCAAGTACCTCGGGGTGAAGATGTTCGACGGTCAGGCGGTTCAGCCGGGCAACATCATCGTTCGGCAGCGCGGCACGAAGTTCCGGCCGGGCCCCGGCACCGAGATCGGCCGCGACGACACGATTTTCGCGATCCGCACCGGCACGGTCTCGTTCCGCACGAGCGGCGAGCGCCGTTTCGTGTCGGTCGTCGAACCGCAGGCCTAGGCAGCCGTGTTCAGCGACCGCGCCCGGATTCACATCCAGGCCGGCAAGGGCGGCGACGGCGGGCTCAGCTTCCGGCGGGAGAAGTACGTCCCGAAGGGAGGCCCGGACGGCGGCGACGGCGGCCGCGGGGGTGACGTCGCGCTCGTCGCGGATCCGTCGCTGCGCGATCTCTCCGCGCTGCAACGGAGGCGACGGATCAAGGCGGCGCGCGGCGAGAACGGTCGGGGCGCACGGAAACACGGCGCCGACGGCGGCGACATCGAGGTGCACGTCCCCGTCGGCACACAGGTGTTCACCGACGACGGCGACCTGATCGCCGACCTCGCGCACGCGGGCGCGCGAGTCGTGCTCGCGAAGGGCGGCCACGGGGGCCGCGGCAACGCGCGCTTCGTCTCCTCGACACGGCAGGTGCCGCGCTTCGCGGAGGTCGGCCCGCCCGGTGAGGAGCGCGACGTCGAGCTGCATCTCAAGCTGCTCGCGGACGCGGCGCTCGTCGGCTTGCCGAACGCGGGCAAGTCGTCGCTTCTCACGCGCATCTCGAACGCGCGCCCGAAGGTCGCGGACTACCCGTTCACGACGCTGCAGCCGGTGCTCGGCACGGTCGAGGCGCCCGACGGCAGGCAGATGGTGGTCGCGGATGTGCCGGGGCTGATCGAGGGCGCGAGCGAAGGCGTCGGACTGGGACACGAGTTCCTCGCGCACCTCGAACGCGCGCGCACGCTCGTGCACATGATCGACGCGTCGAAGCCGATCGAGGAGCAGTGGCGCACGATCGACGCGGAGCTCGCCGCGTACGGGGCCGGCCTCGACGAGCGGCCGCAGATCGTCGTGCTGAACAAGATCGACATCGCGCCCGACCCGGTTTTCGAGATCGACGACCCGCGTGTCATCGCCGTGTTCCCGCTGTCGGCGGTCACCGGGGAGGGGCTCGAGGAGTTTCGTCGCCGGCTCTTCACTCTGGTGCCGGAGCCGGAGATCGAGGAGCGGCGCACGGACGAGCTCGCGGACTACCTCGTCTACCGCCCGCAGCCGAAGGCGCGCGGCTGGCGGCTCCTCCGCACCGACTCCGGCTTCCGCGTGATCGGCACCCCGCCGTCCGAAGACGAGCTTGAGCGCGCGCTGCGCGCGGCCGGCGCGAAGGACGGCGTCACGGTCGAGATCGGCGACGAGGAGTTCGAGCTCGCGTGACCGTGGGGTTGTACGGCGGGGCGTTCGACCCGCCGCACCGCGGGCACGTCGAGCTGGCGCGCCGCGCGAAAGAGGAGCTCGGGCTCTCGAAGCTCGTCGTGCTCGTCGCGGGCGACCCGGAGCACAAGCATGTCGAGACGCCGTCCGATCTTCGTCTGCGAATGGCGCGGGCCGCGTTTCCGGAGGACGAGGTGATCCTCGATGAGCACGGGCGCACCGTCGACACGCTGCGCGCGCATCCCGAGTGGACGGATCCGGTGTTCCTGATCGGCGCCGACCAGTTCTGCGACTTCCTCTCGTGGAAGGACCCGAACGAGGTACTCCGGCGCACACGGCTCGCGGTCGCGACCCGTCCGGGCTTCCCGCGCGACCGGCTGGAGTCCGTGCTGCAGGCGCTCGAGGAGCCCGGGCGCGTCCTCTTCTTCGAGATCGAGCCGACGCCGGTGGCCTCGCGCGAGCTCCGGGAGCGGTTCGTCGAGTCCGACGTGTCCCCGGCGGTCGCGGAGATCGTCCAGGCCGAGGGCCTCTATCGCGCCGAGTCGCAGCTACAATAAGCCGGCTTGAGCCCACTCGAACAGGCACGCCGAATCGCGGCGCTCGTACAGGACAAGCTCGGCCGCGATGTCGTCATCCTCGACATGCAGCCGGTGTGCGCCTACACGGATTACTTCGTTGTGGCGACGGGCGGCAACCCGCGCCAGACGAAGGCGATCTGGGACGAGGTGCACGCACGCATGAAGCAGGACCACGGCCTCCTGCCGCGCTCCGTCGAAGGCGTCAACGCCGAGTCGTCGTGGATCATCGGCGACTACATCGACGTGGTTCTGCACGTCTTCACCCCCGAGGCGCGCGAGTACTACCGCCTCGAGGACCTGTGGGACGACGTCCCGCACGAGACGGTCGAAGCAGCCACGGCTTAAAGAGACAGCAGACAAGCGTTCGATCGAGCGCTAGCGTTGTTGTCG
>CAZDEX010000204.1:0-4247 GCA_964504405.1 uncultured Gaiellales bacterium
CACCGTGATCGGGAAGTAGCGGCGGATGTCCTGGAAGAGCGCCCGGTCGGGCTTGGCGAAGTAATGAGGATCCGCGGCCAACCGCTGCATCGTTCCTTCGGTCGCAGCGAGCACCTCACGGCGGTACTCGAGCTGCGTCTCCTGGTCGACGTAGGGGTCGATCAGGTCCTTGATCGAGCGATAGATCGCTCGAGAGTACTGATACATGCAGTGCTGGATGTGGAGGATCCGTTCGTCCATTTTGCGCGGTTCGCCTTCCTCGACTGTAGCCAGAAGCCTTTTAAGAAGCGGTTAAATCACTGGCCGACAAGCGATCGGCCCACGACTCTACCTGCTCCCTGGGGCTTGTTACAAATGTTTTCTCCTCAGTAAACGGAGAGTTGTCTGTCCGGACGAGCAGTACCCGCGCGTCGATCCTTGACACCTCGTGGATCAGCGTGCGATCTGGCGGGAATAGGCCCCGCCGAACCCGCCCTGGCGCGCAGTCGAGACGGCCGCGTCGGCATCCGACTTCGACGCGTAGATGCCGGTGAAGACGACGTAGTAGCCCGGCTGGAGGCTCGCGTAGCGGCTCGAATCGAGCACGCCGACCTGCGTGAGCCCGGAGTGGGCGGCCCGGTTGGCGGTCGAGAGGGCTGCCGGGCGGCCCGTCGTCTTCGGGTACGAGACGAGGACGATCGTCCAGCCGTTCCGGTCCCCGGGCCAGACGTACCGGCCGTTCGTGGGCGCGCTCGGCGTCGGCTTCGACGACGTGGACGTCGTGGGCTCGGGCGCCGCCGGCAGGGTGGACGTGTTGACCGTGACCGGCGCGGTCGTCGTGGGCAGAGGGGTCGGCTCGGCGACGCTCGTGATCGGCGAGCTCGAGATGAACGTGCGGCCGTTGTCCTTCTTCTTCTCGGTGAGCACGATCGCTCCCGCCGCCCCGCCGGCTGCGATCACGAGCGTGAGGAGCGACAGCCAGACCCAGTCGCCCGGGTACCAGCCGAACCGGCGGATCCACGTGCGGCGGAGGCGCGCGACCCGTCCGGTCACGGACGGCAGCTTGAGGCCGCACTCGAGGCAGTACTCCTGGTCGGCGACGCGCGGAGCGCCGCAGCGCGGGCACGTCGCGTCGGCGGCGGCGATCGCTGTCTCGCGGTCGTCCATCAGCGCTCGGCCGGCTCGATGATCGTCGCGTCGTTCGCGCCGCCGGCCTCCTCCGCCGCCGCCGCGTCCGTCGGACGGCCGCAGCTCGGGCAGAAGTGCGAGCCACGGAGGATCGGCGCGCCGCACGTGCAGCGGGGCACGTCGCGCCGCGTGTGCAGCAGGTCCTGGATCTCGGCGAGCCTGCCGTCGATCCCGACGATTCCGGCCGCGCGCTCGGCGAGGAGGTCGTCGCGGAAGCCGCCGCGGCGGTACATCTCGACGAGCAGTCCGCCGAGGTCGCGGAGCGCGTCTTCACGCGCCTTCAGGAGGGCCCGGCGCTCGCGCCGCAGCAGCCCCGCGTGCGGGCGGCGCGGGGTGATCCCTTCGGCGTCGGGCGAGCGCCGGCGAATGAGCGGGGACATCGCCCGCCGAGTCTAGAGACTCGATGCGACATTCACGCACGCCTGGCTGGTGGCTCAGACGCGGCGCATCTCGCCCGGGTCGGGCTTGAACGTAGGCACCGCTATGCCCTGCGCCCGACCCGTGCGACCTGCTTGGTCTGAGCCATCCCCAGACGCACGCAATGTCACATCGAGTCTCTGTCAGGCCCTCGGCGAGGTCCGCGAGCGACGTCGACCGCCCGCGAACGTGCCGACCAGCAACAGGACGCCGAAGATGATCGCGAGGATCCCGAGCAGCCAGCCGAACCCGGGCACGACGACCATCAGCACGAGGCCGATCAGGACGAGGGCGATTGCGAGGGCGAAAGCTCCGGCCATGACCCCGGTGTGACCGAAAGCTAGAGGCTCAAAACAACGAGACGCTCTTCGGTCATCTCGCGCACCGACCAGGCTGGGCCTTCCTTCGTGTTCCCGGAGGCCTTCACGCCGCCGTACGGCATCTGGTCTGCGCGGAACGTCGGCGCTTCGTTGACGGTCACGCCGCCGAACTCGAGCCTGCGCGCCGCCTCGAGGCACTCGGTCACGTCGCGGCTGAAGATCGCGGCTTGGAGGCCGTGGCGCGTCGCGTTCGCCTGCTCGATCGCCTCGTCGAGGCTGTCGACGCGCGTCAGCGTGACCACGGGCCCGAAGACCTCCTCGCACTGCACTTTGTCGTCGCGTGCAGGGCTCGCGATCACCGTCGGCCTGATCACGCCCCGATCGGTGGTGTCGCCGCCCGTCAGGATCTCGCCCTTCGACTCGCGGATCCATTCGAGGATCCGGTCGCGCTCGCTCTCGCTGATCACGGGCCCGACGTCGGTCTCGGGATCGGAGGGGTCGCCGACCTTCAGCGCCTCGACCTTCGGGACGAACGCCGCGACGAACTCGTCCCACGCGTCGGAGAGCACGTAGATGCGCTGGACGGAGATGCAGCTCTGCCCCGCGAACGAGAACGCGTTCGCGGCGAGCTTCGCGGCGGGGTCGCCGGGCGCATCCGGGCAGACGATCGCCGGGGTCGCGTTGCCCAACTCGAGCTTGACGCGCTTGCGCGGCGCGCGCTGGGCGATGCCCCAGCCGACGTCGCCGGAGCCCGTGAACGTGATCAGCTTGACGCGCTCGTCCTCGACGAGCACGTCGCCGATCTCCGACGACGGCCCTGCGATCACCGTCAGCCAACCCTTCGGAAGGCCCGCTTCGCGCTCGAGCTCGGCGAGGAAGAACGCCGACATCGGCGTTGCCGATGCAGGCTTCAGCACGACCGGGCATCCGGCTGCGAGCGCGGGGGCGATCTTGTGCGCGACGAGGTTCATCGGGAAGTTGAACGGCGAGATCGCTCCGACGATCCCGATCGGCAGGCGGAGCGTGAAGGCGAGCTTTCCCTCGCCCGCCGGCGATGCGTCCATCGGGACAACCTCGCCCGCGAGCTTGCGCGCCTCCACCGCGGCGAACGTGTACGTGGACACCGCGCGCTGGGCTTCGACGCGCGCCGTCTTGAACGGCTTGCCGGCCTCGTCGGAGATGACGGTGGCGGCCTCGTCGAGCCGCCCTTCGAGCAAGCGTGCGGTCGCGTCGAGGATCCGGGCGCGCTCGTGGGTGGGCAGCGGCTCGCGCAGCGCCGCCTCAGCGGCGTCGAGGGCGGCCTTCGCCTCGGCCGCGCCGCTCTTCGGCACGTGCCCGACCACGTCGCCCGAGTACGGGGAGCGGACGTCGAGTGACTCGGCGAGCTGCGCCATGACGGAATTGTAATGCGAGTATGCAGCCGTGAGCCGGAGGAAGGGACTCAGGTTCTGGGCGCCCGTCGCCTGGGTCGTCGCGTCGATCGTGATGGTCGCGACCGTCGGCGTCCCGACGTCGCGCGACCTCGTGTTCCTCTGGTTCGCGCTCGGGATGGTGTCGGTCTGCATCACCGATCTGCGCAGGCGCGTGCCGCGATTCGTGTTCGAGTGGGCGCCCTTCATCGGCGTCCTCTTCGTCTACGACCGCCTTCGAGGGTTTGCCGACGGCCTCGTGTTCCCGGCGCGGGAGCTGCCGCAGATCCACGTCGAGGCGCTCCTCTTCGGGAAGCCCATCCCGACGGTGTGGCTGCAGTCGCACCTCTGGCACGGCGGCGACCACATCCACTGGTGGGACTACGCAATATGGTTCGTGTACCTCACGCACTTCTTCGCGACGCTCGTCGTCGCCGCGGTCCTCTGGACCTGGGCGCATGAACGGTTCTCGCGGTTCGCGACGATGGTGTGCGTCCTCGCGTTCACGGGCTTCGCGACGTACGCGCTCTACCCGGCTGTTCCGCCGTGGCTCGCGGCGCGGCACGGGAACGTCGGCGAGGCGAACCGCATGATCGGCACCGTGTGGCATCACGTCCCGATCGCGCACTACGGGTCGCTTTTCGAGAAGGGCCAGAACTACGCCAACAACGTCGCGGCGATGCCTTCACTGCACGCGGCGTATGCGTTGCTGATCGCGCTGTATATCTGGCGACTCGTCCCGCGCCGGGCGCGCGTGCCCCTCGCGCTGTACCCGCCTGCGATGGCGTTCGCGCTCGTCTATTCGGGCGAGCACTACATCGTGGACTGCATCGCGGGCTGGGCGTACGCGGTCTCTGTGTTCTTCGCCGTCAACTGGGTGTTCGACAGGCACGCGCAGCGCGTGCGGGCCCTCGAGCCCGCCCTCGCGGACTAG
>CAZDEX010000205.1:0-4232 GCA_964504405.1 uncultured Gaiellales bacterium
TTGGTCGGGTCCTTGCCGGAGAAGGCGCCGCCGCCGTGCGGGGCCGCCCCACCGTAGGTGTCGACGATGATCTTGCGCCCGGTCAGGCCGGTGTCTCCCATCGGGCCGCCGATCACGAACTTGCCCGTCGGGTTCACGTAGACGAAGTCCGGCTCCTCGAGCTTCTTCTCGTCGTACAGGTCGCGCGGCAGGATCGGCCGCAGCACCTGCTCGATCAGGTCGGGCTTGATCATCGAGTCGGCGTCGAGGCCTTCGCGGTGCTGCGTCGAGATGAGCACGCGCTCGATCTCGGCCGGCCGCTGGCGCCCGTCTGCATCGACGTCGTACCGGATCGAGACCTGCGCCTTTCCGTCGGGCCGCAGGTACGGCAGCACGTCGGCCTTGCGCACCTCGGACAAGCGCTTCGTGATGCGGTGCGCGAGCATGATCGGCAGCGGCATCAGCTCGCGCGTCTCGTTCGTCGCGTAGCCGAACATCATCCCCTGGTCGCCGGCGCCGACCTTGTCGAGCGGATCGTCGTCGCCGGGGTCGTGCTGCACCTCGTACGCCGTGTCGACACCCTGCGCGATGTCGGGCGACTGCTCGTCGATCGCCACGACGATGCCGCAGGTCTCCGCGTCGAAGCCGTACTTGGCGCGCGTGTAGCCGATGCCCTTGACCGTCTCGCGCACGAGGCGCGGGATGTCGATGTACTCCTTCGTCGTCATCTCGCCTGCGACGACGACGAGCCCGGTCGTGATGAGCGTCTCGCATGCGACCCGGCTCATCGGGTCGTTGGCCAGCGCCGCGTCCAGGACTGCGTCCGAGATCTGGTCGGCGATCTTGTCGGGGTGGCCTTCGGTGACCGACTCCGAGGTGAAGAGGAACGTGCGCTCTGCCATCAGCGGGCGACACGATAGCCGAAGCTCATCTCAGCACCACCGTGCCTCGCTCCACGCCATGGTCGTGCGTCCTGTAGGAGAGAAACGAGGACAGGCCGGAGAACCGCCTGTCGAACGCCTTCGTCCAGGACGGTTTCCCGGTCAGCAGGCCGAGCACGGCGAGAGCCGGTCGCGCGTGCGCCACATCGATGTAGAACCACTCCGACGTCGAGTCGGGCAGCCCATCGGGCTCTAGGTGCTTGCCGCCGAACGAGATCTGTGGGTCGTTCGTGAGCACGAGCGTTCGTCCCACGCGCCCGTCATAGAGGTCGACCGCGCCGAGCGCGACGTGGTCGAGCGCGAGCCCGTTCACGCTCTCGCGCATCGGGGGCTGGCCGTTCGGCGCGAGCTCTCGGACGACACGACGCGCAGCGGCGAGCGATCCGTGCTGCGCGAGGAGCGTCACGCTCGGGATCGGCAATCCCGGCCGCACATAGAGCACCGCGCTTCCCGGTGTCGCGCGCGCGAGGTCGGCGACACGCAGGCCGAGCATGCTGTACAGGTCGACGGCGGCCGGAAGCGCGCGCAGGAGCTCGGCCGCCTGATGCGACGCCGCGACGGCGACGGCGTCGGCGGGAACGTCGGCCGCAAGTGGGTGCGGCGCGTCCGCGCCGTGCGCGGGGCTCGCGGTGTGGAGCGTCCCGCCCTCTGCCGACATCGCGAACCAGCCGGGCTCGACGAACGTCCACCCGACATGACCCGCGGCCTCGGCCCCGGGCGGGTACCACGTGGACTGGGCGAGATGGTGCTTCGAGCGCGCGGCGTCGAGCGCGGCCTTCGTCGGCGCGAAGACGATCCAGCCTCGCGTCCGCGCGTGGACGAGCCCGGCGGCGTCGAGGCGCTTCGTGTCCTTCAGCCGCACGTAGGCGACGAGCGGCCCTGCGGCGAGCTGCACGACCTCGACGCGCCGTCCTGCGGCGCGCGCCCACTGCGCCCGGTCGATCAGGCTCTGGAACGATGGGCTCGCGAAGGTGAGCGCGCGCCGCATCAATGGTTGTTCCTCTTTCGGCGGGATCGACAGGACGGCGCGCGCGTCGGCCGGCGCGACCTCGGCGACCGAGCCCGCAGGCTTGCCGCCGCAGCCGGACGCGAGCAGCGCCACGCCGGCGATCAGCGCGGCGGCGCGGATCATTCGGCGGTCGGCCTCCGCCCCATCAGCGAGCCGGCGAGCTCGTGCAGGGGCATGCCCTCGAGCACGGCGCACACGCCTTCGGTGATCGGCAGCTCGACGCCGATGCGGTGCGACAGGTCGCGCAGCACGGGTGCAGTCGTCAGCCCCTCGACCACCTGGCCGATCGCGGCGCGGGCGGCCTCCGCCGACGCGCCGCGCGCGATCATCTCGCCCGCGCGCCGATTGCGCCCGGAAGGGTGGAAGCACGTGACCATCAGGTCGCCCATGCCCGCGAGGCCGGCGAACGTGTCGGAGTCGGCGCCGCAGGCTTCGCCGAGGCGTGCCATCTCGACGAGCCCGCGGTTGATCAGCGCCGCCTTCGCGTTGTCGCCGAGGCCGAGACCGTCCACCCCGCCCGCCGCGAGCGCGATCACGTTCTTCGCCGCGCCGCACAGCTCGACGCCGATCACGTCGGCGTTCGAGTACACGCGGAACACAGGCGAGTTGATCGCGTCCTGCAGGCGCATCGCGAGCGACTCGTCCGCCGACGCGATCACCGCAGCGGCCGGGAGGCCCGCCTCCACCTCGTCCGCCATGTTCGGCCCCGAGAGGACCGCGACCGGCCGGTCGCGCACGAGCGTCGAGAGCCGCTCACCCGACGCTGGGTCGAGACCCTTGACGAGGCTGAGCACCGGGCTCGTTCCGCGCACGCGGGCGACGACATCGCGAAACGCGCTCGACGGAACGGCGAGCACAACGACGTCCGCGTCCTCGTACGGCGCGTGGTCCAGCGTCTCGCGTGACGCGACGAACACGTCGTGCTCGCGGTCGCGCAGCACCTTCGCGAAGGCCGTCCCCCATGCCCCCGCGCCGACGACGACGGTCTGCATCTACGTCCTCTTGCGGAAGTCGATCGCCACCGGAACACCCTCCAGGTTGAACCGCTCGCGGACCTGGTTCTCCACCCAGTACGCATAGTCGCGCGTCACGAGGCCGGGATTGTTGACGGTGAAGCGGAAGCGCGGCGGCCTCGACGACACCTGCGCGCCGTAGAGGAGATTCAGCCTGCGCACGCCCTTCGACGGCGGCTGGCGCATCTCCTTGAGCTCCGTGATGAACTTGTTCAGCTCGGCTGTCGGCACGCGGCTCGCGTAGCGGTCGTACAGCTCGGCGACCTTGCCGAGGAGCCGCGACACGCCGCGGCCCGACTTCGACGAGACGGTGATGAAGTCCGGGCGCTGCCGCAGCCGCCGTTGCAGCTCCGGACGCACCTCCTCGATCGTGACCTCCGAGATGTCCCACTTCGAGAGCACGATCAGCGTCGCCGAGTGCGACTTGCGCGCCACCTCGACCGCCGTGATGTCGCCTTCGACGATCCCTTCGCTCGCGTCGATGAGGACGAGCGCGACGTCGGCGCGCTCGGCCGCCTCGAGCGCGCGCAGCTCCGAGTAGTACTCGATCCCCTGGCGCTGCTTGCGCTTGCGGCGCAGGCCGGCCGTGTCGACGAGCACGTACGTGCGGCCCTCGTGCTCGAGCACCGTGTCGATCGTGTCGCGCGTCGTGCCCGGCACGTCGTCGACGATCGTGCGCTCCGCGCCGACGAGCTTGTTGTAGAGCGACGACTTCCCGACGTTCGGGCGGCCGAGGATCGCAACGCGGATCGCATCCGGCGGCAGCGAGCGGTCCGACGCACCGGGCAGGCGGTCGATCACCTCGTCGAGCAGGTCGCCGGTGTTCGAGCCGTGCAGGCCCGAGATCGGGAACGGCTCGCCGAACCCGAGCTTGTGGAACTCGTGCACGAGATGCTGCTGCGAGGGGTCGTCGACCTTGTTCGCGACGATGAGCACGTCCTTCTTCGCCTCGCGCAGGATCTGCGCGAGCTCCTCGTCGCCCGGCGTGACGCCCGCGCGCGCGTCGACGATGAAGAGGACGAGGTCCGCCTCGCCGATCGCGGCGCGCGCCTGCTCGGCGATCTGCCGCGTGATCGGGTGCGGGTCGCCGATGTCGACGCCTCCCGTGTCGATCGCGAGAAAGTGCCGGCCGTTCCATTCGACGACGAGCTCCTTGCGGTCGCGCGTCGTGCCCTGCGTCTCGTGCACCACGGCCTGGCGTGTCGCCGTCAGGCGATTGATCAACGTCGACTTGCCGACGTTCGGGAAGCCGACGATCGCGACGGTCCCGTGCAGCTCGGGAGGCTCGGG
>CAZDEX010000206.1:0-4217 GCA_964504405.1 uncultured Gaiellales bacterium
CGTCCTGCTGCGCCTTGTTGAAGCGGTGGATCTCGTCGAGGAAGAGGATCGTGCGGCGTCCGCTCGTGCCGAGCCGCTCGCGTGCGTTCTTCAGCACCTCGCGGACGTTGGCGACCGTCGCCTGCACGGCCGAGAGCTCTTCGAACTCCGCGCCCGTCGTCTGCGCGACGATGCGCGCGAGCGTCGTCTTTCCGGAGCCCGGCGGGCCGTAGAGGATCATCGAAGGCACGCGGTCCTGCTCGATCGCGAGTCGGAGGGCCCGGCCCGGCCCGACCACGTGCTCCTGTCCGACGAAGTCGTCGAGCGTCGTCGGCCGGAGTCGCTGGGCGAGCGGCGCGGAGGTCCCTAGGCGGCGGCCCGCGGCCTCGCTGAAGAGGTCACCCACGCCGAAAGTATGCTCTCGGACGGTGAGCGAAGTCTGGAGCGCCGGCACGTACGAGCGATTTGCGGCCCGCTTGGCTCCCGTCGCGGACCAGCTCGTCAACCTGCTCGAGATCGCCCCCGGCGAACGGGTGCTCGATCTCGCGACCGGGACGGCGGAGGTCGCGGTGCGCGCGGCACGCACCGGCGCGACGGTCACCGGCATCGACCTCGCCGAGCCGATGCTCGCCAAGGCGCGTGGGCGCGCCGAGGACGAGGGGCTGCAGATCACCTTCGATCGGGGCGACGTCGAGTACCTCCCGTACGAGGACTCGTGCTTCGATGTGCTCGTCTCGAACTTCGGGCTGATCTTCGCGCCCGACCACGCGAACGTCGCCGCGGAGCTCGCGCGCGTCTCGTGCCCGGGCGCGCGCCTCGGCTTCACGGCGTGGAAGCCGAATCCGAAGCTCGGGGAGCTCTACCGCCGCTTCACGGAGAACCCGATCGAAGGGCGCGAGGCGTACGAGTGGGGACGCGAGGATCACGTCGAGGACATGCTCGGGGAGCACTTCGAGCTCGAGTTCGAGGACGGCACGTTGTGGCTCGAGGCGGAGTCGGGCGAGGAGATCTGGAAGCTCTTCTCCGAGTCGGCGCCTCCGGTCGTCGCGCTGATCCGGGAGCTGGACGAGGACGGACGGAAAGACTTCCACCGTGCGTTCGTCGAGCTGTACGAGACGTACCGCGCGAAGGACGGGATGGTGCGCGCGCCTCGCCGTTACTTGCTCGTATTGGGCCGTCGTAAGTGAACGAGGTCGCGAATCTCCTCCAGCGGCTGATCCGGCTCGACACGACGAACCCGCCGGGCAACGAGACGCTCGCGGCCCACCTGCTGAGCGACTACCTCGAGGCGGCCGGCGTCGAGTGCCGGCTCTATGCGCGCACGCCGGAGCGCGCGAACCTCGTCGCGCGCATCCAGGGGACAGGGGACGGGCCGTCGCTCGCGCTGCTCTCGCACACGGACGTCGTGCTCGCCGATCCTGCCGAGTGGGAGCGCGACCCGTTCGGCGGCGAGCTCGTCGACGGGACGGTGTGGGGGCGTGGCGCGCTCGACATGAAAGGCGAGGTCGCCGCGTCGGCGGTCGCGCTCGCGACGCTCGCGCGCGAAGGCTGGCGCGGCTCCGGCGACCTGATCTTCGTCGCGGCGGCCGACGAGGAGGTCGGCGGCGGCTTTGGCCTGCAGTGGCTCGTCGAGGAGCATCCCGATGCGGTGCGCGCGGACTTCTCCGTCAACGAGGGCGCGGGCGACCGCGTCGAGCTCGGCGGCAAGGTGCTCTACCTCTGCTCGACCGCGGAGAAGATGTCGTCCCCGTTTCTCCTGCGCGTGCACGGACGCAGCGGCCACGCGTCGATGCCGAGCATCGCCGACAACGCGCTCGTCAAGGCGGCGCCGCTCGTCGAGCTCCTCGGCGCCTTCCAGGTCGCGCCCGAGCTGATCCCGGAGGTGGAGGGCTTCCTGAGCGCGCTCCTCGGCGAGGTGCCGGCGCCCGCCGACGCGCTCGAGCGCGCCCGCGCGGTCGCGCCGCTCGCAGCAGAGCTGATCGAGCCGCTCCTCGGCATGACCGTCTCGCCGACGAAGGCGCGCGCCTCCGACAAGCGCAACGTGATCCCGGCGCTCTGCGAGATCACGATCGACGTCCGCCTTCTGCCCGGGCAGACGTCCGAGCAAGCGGAGTCCGTGCTGCGCGCGTGGCTCGGCGCAGGCGACTACGAGCTCGTGAACATCGAACGGCAGGGCGGCACACGCTCCGAGATCGGCGGGCCGCTCTGGGAGGCCGTGCAGAGCTTCGTCGAGTCCGAGGAGCCCGGCGCGTCCGCGGCGCCGATCTGCGTCGCCGGGTTCACCGACTCGCACTGGATGCGCGAAGCCTTCGGGACAGTGGCCTACGGGTTCTTCCCGTCGCGCGACATGGACTCGGAGACGGCCGCGCGCCTCATCCACTCCGCGAACGAGCGCGTGCCCGTGGCCGATCTCGAGCTCGGCGTGCGCTTCATGCGCCATGCGGCGCAGACCGTCTGTGCTTGAGCTTTACGAGGCGGGCGGTGCGTTCGACGCACTGGAGGCGTGGCTCGCCGACGCGCTGCGCGAGGGCGAGAGCGCGGAGGTGTATCTCGGCTACGGCCTCTCGGAGCCGCTGCGTCGCGAGCCGCGGCCGTCGCCGCCCGAGCCTGCTGCATTGCCGCTGGTCGCCGCGCGAAGGTGTCAGACACGAGAACGGTGTCTGACACCGGTGCGGGTCGGCGAGTGGGAGGCAACCTGGACGCCCGAGGAGTACGCGGCGGCCGTCGACGAAGTGCGCGCCGCGATCGCGCGGGGCGACGTCTACCAGGTCAACCTCGTACAGCACCTCTCGGCGTCCTGCGCCGGCGACCCGCGCGCGCTCGAGGCCGCGCTCGCCGAGCTGCACACCCGCTCGCTCCACACGGACGCGTACTCGATCGTCTCGGCATCGCCCGAGCTCTTCCTCTCGCGCCGCGGCCGCCGCCTCTGGACGAAGCCGATCAAGGGCACGCGGCCGATCGGCGAGGACGTCGACGACGAGAAGGAGAGCGCCGAGCACGTGATGATCGTCGACCTGGAGCGCAACGACCTCTCGCGCGTCTGCGAGCCGGGATCGATCCGCTGGCCCGAGCTGATGGTGCAGCACGAGCTCGCAGGCGTGACGCATCTCGTCTCGACCGTCGAAGGAACGCTGCGCGAAGGCGTCACGCTTGCCGAGATACTCGCTGCGACCTTCCCCGGCGGCTCGATCACCGGCGCGCCGAAGATCTCGGCGGTCGACCACATCGCGCGCCTCGAGCCGGTCGGGCGCGGCGCGTCGATGGGCGCCCTCGGGACGGTCCACGCGAACGGCGACTTCGACCTCGCGCTCACGATCCGCACCTTCGCGATCGTGGACGCCCGCGTGCACCTCTGGGTGGGCGGCGGGATCGTCTGGGACTCCGACCCCGAGGCGGAGATCGAGGAGTCGTGGGTCAAGGCGCGGCCGCTACTCGCCCGCGTCGGAGGCTTGTTGCCCGTATGACCCTGCTCGTGGTCGCCGTCCAGGGGCGAGGGCTCGTCGACCCGTCCGCGCCCGTCTTCAGCGCCGACGACGAGTCGCTGCTCCGCGGCTCGGTCGCGTTCGAGACGCTGCCGACCTACGGCGGCGCGCCCTTCCTGCTCGACCGGCACCTCGAGCGCCTGCGCACGTCGGTCGCGGCGCTCGCGCTTCCGCCGGCCGACGGCGTCGAGGAGCTCGTCGACTCCGTCGTGGCGGCCGCTCCGCCCGATCACGTGCTGCGCATCTACCGCACGGGGCAGGTCCTCGTCGCGACGGCGGCCGCGCTGCCCGAGGGGCTCGAGGAGGAGCGTGCGCGCGGTATGCGTCTCGTTTCCGTCGAGCTCGACGCGCCCGCCCTTCTCGCCGGTGTGAAATCCACGTCGTACGCGGGCGCGTTCGCGGCCCGTCGCTTCGCCGAGAGCAAAGGCGCCGACGACGCGCTGTTCGTCGCGGGGGGCGTCGTGCGCGAGCTGCCGACCGCGAACATCTGGTGGCGAAAGGGCGAGCAGCTCTTCACGCCGACCGTGGGTGCCGGGGTGCTGCCCGGGGTGACCCGCAGCGTGATGCTCGAGCTCTCGAGCGCGACCGAGGGCACGTTCCCGCTCGACGACCTGCTCCGGGCCGACGAGGCGTTCACGACGTCCTCGATCCGCGAGGTCGTCCCCGTCGTCTCGGTCGACGGGCGCCCGATCGGCGACGGCCGGCCGGGCCCGTCGGCTGCGCGGTTGCAGGACGCGCTCCGGCTACGCTCCCGGC
>CAZDEX010000207.1:0-4203 GCA_964504405.1 uncultured Gaiellales bacterium
AACGAGCTCGCGCGCATCACCCGCCGCTTCACCGCCGAGCTCGCACCGTTCATCGGTCCGCAGCTCGACATCCCGGCGCCCGACATGGCGACGAACGAGCAGACGATGGCGTGGATGATGGACACCTACTCGATGCAGAAGGGCTACGCGGTGCCGGAGATCGTCACCGGCAAGCCGATCTCGATCGGCGGCTCCGTGTTCCGCCACGAGGCGACGGGCGCCGGGGTCGTGATGGTGATCGAGCGCGCGTGCATGCGCCTCGACTGGAACCTCGCCGAGCAGCGCTGCGTCGTGCAGGGCTTCGGCAACGTCGGCGGCATTGCAGCGACCGAGCTGCATGCGAAGGGCGCGAGCGTCGTTGCGGTCTCAGACATCTCGGGCGGCGTCTACGCGGCGACAGGTCTCGACATCCCCACGCTGCACGCATACGTCGCGGAGAACGGCTCGCTCGAGGGATACACGAAGGGCGTCGAACGGATCACGAACGAGGAGTTGCTCGAGCTCGAGTGCGACATCCTGGCGCTCGCCGCTCGCGAGGATCAGGTGACGGCTGCGAACGCCGGCAACCTGCGCTGCAGGCTCGTCGCCGAGGGCGCGAACGGCCCCACGTCGGTCGAGGCGGATCGCATCCTCTCCGACCGTGGGATCCCGGTGCTGCCGGACATCCTCACGAACGCGGGCGGCGTCACCGTGTCCTACTTCGAGTGGGTGCAGGATCTGGGGCGCCTCTTCTGGGACCGCGACGAGATCCGACGCCGCCTCGCCGACAAGATGTCCGACGCGTTCGACCGTGTGTGGAACGTGTCGCAGGAGCGCGGGATCTCGCTGCGCGACGCGGCGCTCGTGGCCGCGATCCGCGAGGTCTCCGGCGCGCTCGAGGCGCGCGGGGTGTATCCCTAATGGCACCCCAGCTCGTGCGCGACGCGATGGTCCCCGATCCGTTCGCACTCGACGCCGGCGCCACGGCACGCGAGGCCGGGGAGGTGCTGTCGCGCGACGCAGTGCGCGCGGTGCTCGTGACGAAGGACGGAGCGCTCGCCGGGGTTGTGACGCGCAAGACGCTCGTGCGCGAGGTCGTTGCGAACGGCCGCGATCCCGAGCAGACGACGCTCGGTGCGATCGCCGAAGAACCGAACGCGACGATCGAGTCGTCGACGCCGCTCGACGATGCGTTCGCGTTCCTCGAAGAGCACGACTACGAGCGCGTGCCGGTCGTCGAGGACGGAAAGCTCGTCGGCGTGCTCTCGCGCTCGGGCGTGCAACGGCGGCTCGCCGAAGACGAGCCGCCGCGCGAAGAGCTGGTCGAGGGTTAAGCCTCTACGCCGCGGCGATCCGCTCGAGCGCGCCCGACACGAGTGTGTCGAGCGCGCCGCGGAGGCCCTGGCGGACGTCGTCGTCCGCAACCGAGCCGTCGTCGGCGAACTTCTCGTGCGCGTGACCCACGGCCAACTCGGCCTCCGTCACGCGCGCGCCCATCGCGCCGAGCACCTTGCGGAGCTCGGCGCCCGCCCACACGCCGCCGAATGCGCCGGCGGACGAGCTGACGACTGCGACGGGCTTGTTGCGGAACACGTTGGTCGCGATCGGGCGCGAGCCCCAGTCGAGCGCGTTCTTCAATGCGCCCGGGACCGACGAGTTGTACTCCGGCGTCGCGAAGAACACCGCGTCGGAGTCGCGCACGAGCTCGCGGAAGGCCTCGACGGCCTCCGGGCCCGGCACGACGTCCTCGTCCTGGTCGTAGGGCGGAATGGTCTTCAGCCCGTGCCAGATCTCCACCTCGACCCCCTCCGGCGCCTCCTCGCGCAACGCGCGGAGGAGGGCGGAGTTGTTCGAGTCGGCGCGGAGGGAGCCGCTGATCGCGAGAACGCGCATTAGGCCTCCTGCGCCACCAGCGTGAGCTCGGCCTTGAGCGTGACCTCGTTGCCGAGAGCGGGCTCGCCGTTCGGAAGCGGCATGTTCCACTTCATGTCGTACGCGGTGCGGTCGATCGTGGTCTGCAGGTGCAGGCCGACGCGGTTCGCACCGAAGTGATCGACGGCAGGGCCGGTGATCGTGCCGGTCAGCTTCGCCGGCTGCGAGATGCCCTTGATCGTGATCTCGCCGTCGAGCTCGACGTTGCCGCCGACTCTTTTGAGGTTGCTGCCCGAGAAGCTCACGACGGGGTGCTTCTCCGCGTCGAAGAACTCGGGGGAGAGCAGGTGGGCCTCGAGGTTCTCCTCCTTGACCTTGATGCTCTCGATCCTGGCGCTGCCGCTCAGGGCGCCGTCGACGAGGCTCGCCTCGAAGTCGGTCACCTCGCCGGTGAAGGTCGCGACCGCGTACGGGACCTCGAAGGCGACGCGGGAGTGGACGGTGTCCGCCTGCCACGTGCCGGTCGGGATGCCCTGGGTCTGTTCGATGGTGCTCATTTGGTGGTCTCCTCCTATGTGATCCTTGATTGCTCAAGCATCGTAGCAGAAAACCTTGCGCGCGCAAATATATGTGTTTTACGGGCCTTTTGTCACCCAGGCGGCGACCTGTTGGTGCGCGCAGTCGATCGTGCCGCCGCCGCGCACGAGGCGGCTGTGGATGTTGCGGGCCGCGAAGTCGGGCGCGTGCCGGGTGAGCTGGAAGGTGATCCGGGCGTGGTTGAAGTCCTGCTTCCCGACCGTCAGCTGGATCACACGGCTGACCTCGCCTGCGCCTTTGCGTCGGCGCAGATAGGCGAGCGCCTTCGCCCGATCGTGGATCACCGCCTTGCGGCCGTCGGACTCGTAGGAGGCGTAGACCTCGAACTCGCCGGCCGGGGCGAGCGTCGGATGATCGAGGAAATCGGTCACGATCTGCTGTACCTCGGGCACGGTGCAGCCGGGCGGAAGCTGTGACTTCGGCGCCGCCGTCTTCTTCGTCCCGCCGCCGCAGGCGGCGAGCGCGAGCACGAGCGCCGCGGCGGCGGCGATCCTCAGCAGCACGTGTACGCGCCCGGGGGAGCGTCGCCCTCGGCGACCGCCGGCAACGCGGCGGCTTCGAGAGCCGCGCCGTCGAGGATGTCGCGGTCGCTTGCGCGCACCGAGGCGATGCCCAGGTGGCGCATCACCTCGCGCAGGATCAGCACGCCGGCCGCGAGCACGTCGGAGCGGTCCGGCTCGACGAGGCGCTCGCGGCGTTCCTCGTCGGTCGAGACCAGCAGCCACTCGAGCGCCTCGTCGACCGCATCGAGCGGAACGTCCGGGGTCTGCGCGAGCGCGGCGAGCTCCGCGGTCGTCCCGTCGATCCCGAGCATCTGCTTGACGTCGAGCTCGGGCAGGAGCGAGCGGATGTGCGCGGCGGCTGCGCCCTGGTGCACGCCGAAGCGCTCCGTCAGGCGAACCGATCCGATGTCGAGGCTTGTGCGAAACGCGTTGGTGACGAGCTCGGTCGAGCCGCCGCCGATGTCGAGCACGAGCGTTCCCGCATCGAGCGGCCCGACGCCCTTCAGGATCAGGGCCGCCTCTTCCTCGCCGGAGAGGAGGCGCGTCTTGAAGCCGTACGACCACTCGACCTCGCCGAGGAACGCCTCGCCGTTCTCCGCGTCGCGCACCGCGCTCGTCGCGACGGCGAGCGTGCGCTCGGCGCCGAGGCGCTCGGCCTCGCGGCGGTAGTCGGTGAGCGTGTTGCGCACGCGCGCGATCGGAACGGGGAGGAGGCGCCGCCGCGCGTCGACGCCTTCGCCGAGCCGCGTGATCCTGGTGCGGCGCACGATCTCCTGCACGCGGCCGTCCTCGACGTCGGCGACGAGGAGGCGCGTTGCGTTCGTGCCGAGGTCGATCGCCGCGACGCGCGTCACTTCTTCGGCATCCGGAACGTGAGCCCGGACTTCGCGTTCGCGAACGCCGCGCGCAGGATCGTCAGCTCCGCCTGCGACTCCTGCAGATGCGCAATCGACGACGTCAGCCGCTCGGAGGCGCCGGCCAGCGCGACGGCGCGCCGTTCGGCCGCTTCGCCCTTCGCCACGACCTCGTCCAGCGCCGCCGACGTCGCGCGCGTCAGCTTGCGAAAGGTGCGCCATGCGGCGAGCCCGCGCATGGCCGCGAACGCAATCGAGCCGACGACCGCGACCAGGAGGAAAAGCAGGCAAATCCAGGTGAGGAGCGCCATTGAGGCCATGGTAACGGTGGTACAATTCCGCCCAGCGACGCGGGGTGGAGCAGTCAGGTAGCTCGCCGGGCTCATAACCCGGAGGTC
>CAZDEX010000208.1:0-4200 GCA_964504405.1 uncultured Gaiellales bacterium
CGTCGGCCTCGAGGACGTCGCAGATGCGGGCCAGCATCGTGGGCACCACCATCGCATGGGTGATCTTCTCCTCGCGCACCGTCCGCACCCACTCCTCGGCGTCGAACTGGCGGAGATACACGATGCGCCGGCCGAGATACAGATTGCTCAGGAGGTTGGCGAGGCCGGCGACGTGGTACGGCGGAACGCTGACGAGCACCGCCTCGCCGGGATCGGCGCCCGCGAACTCGACCGTGCCGATCACGTACGACGTCAGGTGTCGATGGCGCAGCACCGCCGCCTTCGGCGCCGAGGTCGTGCCGCTCGTGTAGAGCAGCACCGCCGGACCGTCGGCATCGGCCGGCACCTCCCCCGCGGCCTCTTCGGCACGCGCCCGCGCGACGAACTCCGCCGCGTCCACCACACGGTGACCTCGCGCCGCGAGGGTGCTGCCGACCTCGCCCTCGGTGACCACGAGCGCGTCGCCGACCCGCTCGAGCAGATCGTGGAGCTGATCCGCTCCGAGCCGGTAGTTGAGTGGCACGAACGGCACGCCCGCGGCTGCGGCTGCGAACACGCCGATCGGGAACGCGAGGCCGTTCGTGCCGACGTAGGCCAGGGCCTGACGTCCCTCGACCATCTGTGCTCCGCTCCACGCGCTCGAGAGGAGCTCGCCACCCGTGAAGCGCTCGTCGCCGACTTGGACGACGACCTCGTCGTAGCGGCCCGCGCCGACCATGTCGAGCAACAGCAGAAGATTCATGGCCTCAGCGTCAGTCGGAAAGATGCATCTGGTTCGGGCATGCGGTTGCAGGCAGAGTGTGCTCGCCGCGAGACGCACATTAGGACGCACGCGCGGCGACGTCGACCGTCGTCATCGGTCGAGGCGATCCGTCCGAGGCTCACGACAGCCGGTCAATGTGCTCGGAAGGTGCGGGTGATGAAACCGGCGACGAAGCTGTTCATCGGGAGCGCGGCCGGTGCGCTCAACACCGTGAACGCCTATCGCCCGCTCGCCGCGAACGTGCCCGTCGCGACCACAGCGACCATGCCGGCGAGTCTGGTCACGAGCGAGCTGCCGCTCCACACCATCGCCGCGCAGCAACTCATGACGCTCGCGTTCGCGAGCCGCGGCGCGTTGAAGCGTCCGCTCGGCCGCGCCGGCCTCATTCTCTCGGCGGCATCGTGGCTCGCGCTGTGGGACCTGCACCGCGAGGCACAGCGGGCCGCCGGCGTGCTCGAGACGGCCCTCACCGAAGAGCTCGGCGCTCAGTACCGGTCGCGCATCGTCGCGCCCCGAACGCCTCCGGTCGACGTGCCGTTGCAGCGCACCGAGATCGCGTTCGTGCCGCGGGGCGAGCGGTCGCGGTACCTGCGTGCAGCCGAGGTCTCGTACGGCGAGCACGGCAAACGCAACCTGCTCGACGTATGGGCACGGTCCGATCTTCCGTCCGACGCCCGCGCGCCGGTCCTGTTGCAGATCCCCGGTGGCGCGTGGGTCGCGGGCCGGAAGACCGGTCAGGCATACCCACTGCTCTCGCACCTCGCCGAGCAGGGCTGGGTCGGCGTCTCGATCAGCCACCGCCTCTCCCCGAAGGCGCGCTGGCCGGCGCACATTCTCGACGTGAAACGTGCGATCGCATGGGTCAAGCGCAACATCGCTCGCTACGGCGGCGATCCGTCGTTCGTCGCGATCACCGGCGGCTCTTCGGGCGGTCATCTCAGCGCGTTGGCGGCGCTGACGTCCGACGCCACGGAGCTCCAGCCCGGCTTCGAGGACGTCGACACGTCGGTACAGGCGGCGGTACCGATGTACGGCGTCTACGACCTCGTCGACGACGGCAAGCTCGGTGTGCCCGCGCTGCTGGCGCATCTCGAACGGCTCGTGTTCACGAGCAAGCTCGCCGACGACCGGGCGTCGTGGGAGCAGGCGTCACCGCAGTACCACTTGCGCAGCGACGCGCCGCCCTTCTTCGTGATCCACGGTCGCAACGACGTCTTCACGCGAGCGGCGCAGGCGCAACGCTTCGCCGAGGATCTGCGCAAGACCTCCTCGCAGCCTGTCGTGTACGCCGAGCTCCCGTACGCCCAGCACGCCTTCGACGTCTTCGGCTCGGTGCGTACGACGCACACCGTGCGCGCGATCGCGCGGTTCCTCGACGTCTGCTACTGCGAAGCGCGGCGCTGACCTGGCGAAATTCCTATAGCGGAATCGGCCTGTTCACACGGCGAGACGTGAGGCGTACGCTGCGGCGCGCCATCGTGTGACCGGGGGGAAGCAGTGATGTCACGTTCATCGCTGTACCTGATCGATGACGTCGGCGCCACCGAGCGGGCGGTGCTCGGGCGTTGGGTGTGCGACGGGGGCGGCTCGCTGTCGGATCTCGTCGTGGTGCCGGACCTGCGCGCGGCGCCGACGAGTGCCATGTCGGCGTTCGGTGACCGGCTGGTGGCTGCAGGCGATCCGCTCCTGACACCGCTGCGCGTCGCGTGGTTGCCGAAGGAGCGCCACGGGCGTCAGACCGCGCGGCTCCGCGACCTCGTGCTCGGCGATCCGCGCCATCCGCCGCGGTGGCGGAAGCAGTGGATCGAGCGCGCGGCACGCGACCGCGTTCGCGTCATCGTCGCGGAGCCGGCCCTGCTCTCGGAGCTGCGCAACCGCTTCGGCGCAACGGGTCGCGATACCGGCGACGCGACGGCGTTCGCCGCGTTCGTGGGCCGTCAGGCGGTCCTCGCGAGTGAACGCGCTCAGTACCACCTGCTCGGCGCGCAATACAAGGTTCCCCGCCTCGTCCGTGAGGAGATCCTGGCGTCGAGCGAATTCCGGGCCGGTGCCCGGCGCCTCGCCGATGAGCTGGGCCGCGACGAAGCCGACGTGTGGGCCGAGGCGCAGGCATGCCTCGCGGAGATGGTGACGGGCTACAGCCGCTTCCTACTCGACCTCATGGCCCGGTTCGGCCAGGTCATGAAGCGGCCGTCCTACGGAGACGAGATCGACTACGACCAAGCGCAGGTCGAGCGGGTGCGCGACGAGCTGCGCCGTCATGCCGCGGTGATCCTGCCGTCGCACAAGTCCAACCTCGACGGGATGGTCATCCCGGTGGTGATGCACGAGAACCACCTTCCGCCGGTGCACACGTTCGCGGGCGACAACATGGCGTTCTGGCCGATCGGTCCGCTCATGCGGCGGGCCGGACGGATCTTCATCCGGCGCGACATCAAGAGCGATCCCGTGTATCGCTGGGTATTGCGCCGGTATCTCGGCTATCTCGTCGAGAAGCGCTTCACGCTCGAGTGGTACATCGAGGGCACGCGATCGCGTAGCGGCAAGCTCGGTGCGCCGAAGATGGGACTGCTGCGCTACATCATCGATGCCGTACGCGAAGGACGCGCCGACGACGTCGCGATGGTCCCGGTCTCGATCGTCTACGACGAGCTGCACGAAGTCTCCGAATATGCCCGCGAAGCGCGCGGTGCGCCGAAAGAGCGGGAATCACTCGCGTGGATGGTGCGCGCCAATCGCGCCCAGCGCCGGCACAACGGAGGAAGGATCTACGTGCGGTTCGGCGAGCCGCTGTCGCTGCGCGCGGCTGCCCGGCCGGACGCGTCACCGGACGAGGCCGACCTCGAGTTGCAGAAGCTGGCGTTCGAGGTGAGCACCCGCATCAACGCAGTCACGCCGATCACCGCCGCCGCACTCGTCTGCATGGTGATGCTGGCTGCGAGCGGCCGCGCGTTTTCGGCCGAGGAGCTGCACCGCGCGCTGGTTCTCTTGCTCGCGCAGGTTCGCGCCCGCCGGCTGCCGCTCGCCTCATCCGCCGACCTGCTCGATACGGTCGAAGGCGTCGGTTCGGTGGTTGCGTCACTCTCCCGGCACCACACGATCGATTGTTACGACCGTGGGTCGGAGCCCGTGTACGTCGTTGCGCCCGGACAACACCACGCGGCCGCGTACTACAGGAACACGAGCATCCATCACTTCGTGCCGGGCGCGATCTCCGAGCTCGCGCTCGTGTATGCCGCGGAATCCATCACCGACGACAGCCTCGAGGCGTTCTGGGTCGAAGCGTCCCGCCTGCGCGACCTGTTCAAGTTCGAGTTCTTCTTCGAGCAGCGGGAGGCCTTTCGCAAGGCGCTCGCAACCGAGCTCAACGGCCGGTTGCCGGCGTGGGAGAGTCAGCTTGTCGAAGGCGTCCAGCCCGACGAGCTGCTCGACCAGCT
>CAZDEX010000209.1:0-4183 GCA_964504405.1 uncultured Gaiellales bacterium
CTCGGTCGCGTCGCCGCGGACAACCTGGTGCTCGAACTCCGCCTCGAGCTTGTCGAAGCGGTACGGCTTCTGCTCGATCAGCGTCACCTCGTGGCCGCCCTGCAGCAGCGAGCGCGTGAGGTTCGTGCCGACCTTCCCGCCGCCTGCGATCAGGACGTACATGGCGGACAGTCCTCTCGGTTCCAAGGGTGCCGAACGAGGTCGTCAGCACCAAGCGATGCAAGGACGCAGGTCTTGTCCATAGTGGTTTCTATGGGCAAGACCGAGGACGCGGCAGCGCGCCGCGTGATGGCGGGCTCGAGCGGTGCCAATGGGGCCGAGAGGGCTGTCACGGGGTCTCCGCCTCGCGGACGGCGCCGACGAGCGTCTCGATCGCGGCAGACGTCGGGCAGACGATCCGCAGCCCGCGCGACGCGTAGAACTGCGCGCGCGCCGGGTCGAGGACGCGCACGATCACGGTGGGCACCTCGAACAGCTTCTGTGAGACCTGGGCGATCACGAGGTTCGTGTTGTCGCCGTCGGTCGTGACGACGACCGCGTCCGCCTCCTCGATGCCGGCCTCCTTGAGCACCTGGAGGTCCATCCCGTGGCCGACGACGAACCCGCCGGTCCACCCCTCGCCGAGCCGGCCGAGGGCGTCCTCGTTCTCGTCGCAGACCGTGACGTCCCAGCCGGAGGCCTGCAGCTGCAGCGCGACCGCCGAGCCCACCCGGCCGGATCCGATGACGATTGCTCTCATGGCAAGCGCCAGCGTACCGCGGACTAGGTCGCGGCCAGCTCCTCATCCATGACCGACTGCGGGAAAGCCACGATCAGCACCTCGCAGGGCGCCTTCCGCAGGACGTAGTCGACCGTCGGCGAGAAGAACCGCGACTGCCGCCGCCAGCGGGGCGCCGAGCCGAGCACGACCAGGTCGGCGTTCGTCTCGAGGGCGCGCTCGACGATCGCCGCGCCGATCGCACGCGCCCGGACGACCGCCCCTTCGACGTTCACGTCGTGGTCTGCGCCGAGAAGCTTCGCCTCTGCGAGCGCGGCCTCCGCGCGCTCGTCGTCGTCGATCAGCTCGGCGTCGAGCTTTTGCTCCAGGGGGACGCGAATGACGTAGAGGGCCTGCACCTCGGCAGCGTGGTCGGAGGCCAGCCGGATCGCGGTCGCCAGCATCTCCTCGCCGATGATCCCGAGCTTCATCGGCACGAGGATGCGGGTGAAGGTGACCGCCGACTCCACCGGCCGCTCGTCCGGCGCCTCGACGCGCTCCATCAACCCTTCCCCGTGCGCGATGCGCACCGCGACGAAGACGGCGACCCCGATCGCGAGCCACACCGGGCCCGCATACCGCGCCCCACGGTGCGTCGCGAGCGCGTCGATGAAGATCGCGAAGGTCGCGACCGACCCGAACACCGCGGGCAGGGGTATCTCCGCGCGGCCGATGCGCGCGTTGAACGGCGCACGGTAGGGCCGCGGCAGATCGGGCTCGTCGATGCGCAGCCTGATCACCGCGAGCTGCGCCGCCGTGAACGCGAGCAGGACGCCGAACGAGAAGAGCGACGCCAGGAACGCGACGTCATTCTTCAGGAACGACGTCCAGATGACGATCGCCGAGGCGACCACCGTCGCGGACGCGATCGCCTGCGGCGACACGTGCGCGCGCCGGCTCAGCCGGCCGAAGCTGCGGGGTAGCTGCCCATGCTCGCCGAGCGAGTACGCGAGGCGCGAGAAGCCCGAGATCGACGTCGTGACCGCCGCGAGGAGGATGAGCGCACCGGTGATGCCGACGTAGAACCGCAGCACGTCGCCGAGGTACCAGGGGAGCTCGCCGCGCAGGCGATCGGCGATGCCGAGGAGCGGGGCGCGGATCCACCTCGTGCCGAGCTCGGTGTTCGGTCCGGGGAACGCGGAGATGCCGACGATCGCGATCGCGACGTAGAGCGTGACGACGGTCGCGATCGCACCGAACAGCGAGCGCGGGATGTCGATCCCGGGGCGGCGCGCTTCCTCCGCCAGGTTCGCCACCGTCTCGAGGCCCGTGAACGCGAGCATCGCGAGCGGGACAGCGAACGCGATCGAGTGCCACGTCGGATGCGTCCCGAAATGAACGCCCTGGGTGAGCTTCCCCGGCGCGAACAGATACGCGACCCCGAGCACGACGAGCACGAGCTGCGTCAGCAGATCGAGCGCCGGAACGAGGATGCCGACGCCGTAGAGCGACGGCCGCCGCACGAGCCGGATCAGCGCGACGGCGAAGATCACGCACACCGCGACGACGACGTCCCACGGATTGCGGTCGAGCGCCGGGGCCTGCAGCGCGCCCGACAGGTAGTGGGGCAGGAAGAGGGCCGACAGCGCGATCACGATCAGGTAGTCGAGGAACAGCGCCCAGCCGGTGAGGAAGCCCGCGAGGTCGTTGAACGCGCGGCGCACGAAGGTGGCGGCCCCGCCCGTCTCCGCGAGCATCGCCGTCCCCTCCCCGTAGGAGAGCGAGACGATCAGGAAGAGCAGGCCGACGAGGAGCAGCACGAGCGGCGTGAAGCCGAGCGCATGTGCAGCGACGACGCCGAGCGCGAAGTAGATCGACGAGGCGATCTCGCCGTAGGCAACAGAGAAGAGGGCGCGTGCGTCGAGGTCGCGCCGCAGGCCCGGCAGCTTCCTAGCCACGCTCTGACCTCCGCCTCAGCATGAACAGCCGCCCCACGCCGGCGGCGATGAACAGGAGGCCGAGGATGATTCCGACGCCGAAGTGCGGCAGCGTGCGCAGGACGATCGCGACGCCGATCACGATCATCAGCACCGCGATGCCGCGAACGAGCGTGACGTACATCACGCGGCCTTCCTCCCCGCGGCGACCATGACGCGCGAGGGTGCGTTCTTCAGGACGTACTCGACCGTCGGCCCAAAGATGGTCTTGTACCCGCCGCGGCGCGCCCCGAGGACGATGATCTCCGTCGCGCGGCGGTCTGCCTCCTCGACGATCGCGCGGCCGGCGTTGCGCGCGCGCACGACGCGCTCGACGATGCGCACGCCGTACGGCGAGGCGACCGCGCGCGCGTCGTCGAGAAGGCGGTCGGCCTCGTCCAGCTGCTCGCTCAGGTCCGCGTCGAGTGGCAGCTCGAGCGGCACGACGACCACGCGCAGGAGCACGACGCGTCCCGCCCGCTCCGTCGCGAGGCGCGCGGCGACCTCGACGGCCTCCCGCGACTGGTGCCCCGCGACGATCGGCACGAGGATCGACCGGTACTCGAGCGCGAGCGCAGGCCCGAGCGGCACCGGGGCACGGTGCGTCCGCGTGAGCGGCAGCTGCAGGCGACGGCGGTAGAGGACGTAGAACACGGCGCCGACCAGCAGCCAGGCCAGGCCCGCGTACCGGGTCGGGGCGTCCTGGACGACGACGACGAGCCACGCGGCGCCCGTCCCCAGGCCGCCGACGATCGCGAAGACGGGCCACGAGACGCCGCGGATCGTGAGGTTCGGCCGCGCCTTCCACTCGAGCTCCGCACTTCGGTGCCGCGCACGCAGCGCGACGATCGACGCGTGCGCGATCGTGAACGACAGCATCGCGCCGAACGCGTACATCCGGCCGAGGAAGTCGACCTGACCCGAGAGCAGGAAGAGCGTCGGGCCGATCGCGCCGAACACGATCAGGGAGAGCCACGGCGTCTTCAGCTTCGGGTGCAGCCGGCGGAAGACCTCCGGCAGCTGACGGTGCGTCGACATCGAGTAGGTGATGCGCGATGCGCCGATCACGCCGGCGTTCGTGGCGATGAAGAGGATCGTCGCTGCGAGGATGCCCACGTAGATCCGCGCGCCGGAGAGGAGCAGGCCGTGCAGGCCGAGGTTGTCGACGAGCCCGAGGACGGGGTCGTTCTTGAAGCCGTGCGGCGGGTCCTGTCCGAGCTTCGTGACGTACTTCCCGCCGTGCTTCGTCACCGGCATCGCGGAGAGCGCGATCCACGGCAGCGTGAAGTAGATCGCGAAGACCGCGATCGCGACCCACGAGATCGCCCGCGGGATCGAGCGCACCGGATCGCGTGCTTCCTCCGCCAGGTTCGAGACGGTCTCGATCCCGGTGTACGCGATCATCCCCACCGGGATCGCGAGCAGGAACGCGCTCCACGTCGGGGCGACGCCCCAGTGGACGTTGTGGGTGAGCACGTGCGGGTGGAAGATCAGGAAGAAGCCGAGCAGC
>CAZDEX010000210.1:0-4179 GCA_964504405.1 uncultured Gaiellales bacterium
CAAAAAAAGCTGGCGTTTCGCCCCCCGTTTGTCCATCCTCCGCCCCGAATTCCGGAGGTATCTCCTGATGCGCAACGCCGGTCTCGCCCTCGCACTCGTTGCGAGCGCCCAGCTCACCGTCCTTTCCAGCCCCGCCTTCGCCCAGGACGACTCGTCGAAGGCCGCCGCCCAGGCGCCGTCTGAGACGAGCACCGAGAGCGCGTCGACGTCGACGAGCTCCAAGGAGGAGGACTCGAGGAAGAAGGAGAAGACGGGCTGGATCATCCTGGCGGCCGGCGGGGTCGGCTTCGTCACCGGCGTCGTCTTCGACATCGTCGGCGGCTTCTCCGGCACCGTCGCCAGCGGCAACAACGACAACGGCGAGACGTCGAACGCGCGGCCCGCGTGGGTCTTCGCGGGCACCACGCTCATCGTCGCGGGCCTCGCGGCGGGCCTCTACGGCGGCTCGATGGTCCTCTCTGCACGCAAGGGAGCCGACTCGACGACCTCGGAGCCCCCGAAGGACGAGGGCTCGTCGGACGGCGTGACCAAGGCGGCGCAGGCGAAGGCCGCGGGCGCCCCCGCGTTCGTCGTGCCGGTCCTCCACGGCACGTTCTAGTCGAGCTCAGCTCGTACAGAGCAGCCGGCGCCAGTCGAGCATGCGCACGTCGCGCGGGCTCGAGCGGTACTCGATCGTGCGGCGCGAACCGCAGGCGTCTCCGCTCCCCGAGGGCCGCGAACGCCGCCGCGGCCGCGTCCTCCCCCGGCAGGGCGGCCAGGCGGGGCTGGGCTGGGCCGACAGTGGTTTGCGCTGCGGAGTCGTCCTCGCCGACCGCACCTCCGAGCTTGCGCAGGGCCCGTGTCACGGCCGCGTCAGCCCACGGGCTGTCGACCTGCACCGCGGACGCGGCCAGGCGCAGGGCCGCCAGTTCCGAGTCATCGAGGCCGGGATCGGGAAGCTCGTAGCGCTCTCTCGGGATCCGGTAGCCGACTTCTTCGCCCAGGTTGGGGTCGACCGTCTCGGTGAGGAGGGGCATCCCCATGTCGCGGAGCAGTTCTTTGTCGCGCTCGAAGTTGCGCCGGAACGCCTCGGGATCGTCGGAGTACCCCTCGATCCGCTCCCCGATCTCGGTCCGGGTGAGGGGACGATCCGTGTCGATCAGCGCAGCGACAAGGTTGACCAGCCGTTCGAGTCGGTCCACCGCTGTCAGAGCGAGGCGATGAGCTTCTCGACCCGGTCGTCTCGGGCCTTGAACGGGTCCTTGCAGAGGACGGTCCGCTGGGCCTGGTCGTTCAGCTTGAGATGCACCCAGTCGACGGTGAAGTCGCGCCGGCGCTCCTTGGCGCGCCGTATGAACTCCCCGCGCAGGCGGGCCCTGGTCGTCTGCGGCGGTTGCTCCATCGCGGTCTCGATCTCCTCATCGGTGCAGGTGCGCTCCACCATCCCGCGAGCTTGCATCTTGTAGAAGAGGCCCCGACTTCGGCTGACGTCGTGGTACTGCAGGTCCATCAACGCGACCTTCGGGTGAGTCAATGAAACGCCTTCTCGCGTCCGGTAATGCTCGATCAGGCGGTGCTTGATCACCCAGTCGCACTCTCTGTCGAGAGACCACGGGTCTTTTTCCAGGCCTTCGAGACAGTGCTGCCACATGTCGAGCGCCATGTCCTCGAGCGGCGAGAGCCCTTTGGTTTCCTGGTAGCGCTTGGCCCGGTTGAAGTACTCCGACTGGATGTCGAGCGCGCTCGCCTCTCTGCCATTGGCGAGGCGCACCTTGCGGCGCAACGTCGTGTCGTGGCTGATCTCGCGGATCGCGCGGATGGGGTTCTCGAGCGTCATGTCCCGCAGGATCACCGCCGGGTCCTCGAGCATCCGCAGCAGGATGCTGGTCGCGCCGACCTTCAAGAAGGTGGCGTACTCGCTCATGTTTGAGTCCCCGACGATCACGTGCAGCCGGCGGAAGCGCTCCGCGTCGGCGTGCGGCTCGTCGCGAGTGTTGATGATCGGTCGGCTCCGGGTAGTGGCCGACGAGACGCCCTCCCAGATGTGCTCGGCCCGCTGCGATACGCAGTACATCGCGCCCCGCGCCGTCTGGAGCACCTTCCCCGCGCCGGCGTAGACCTGCCGGGTGACGAGGAACGGGATGAGGACGTCGGTGAACTTCGAGAAGTCACCGTCGCGTTCCACGAGGTAGTTCTCGTGGCATCCGTAGGAGTTGCCGGCGGAATCGGTGTTGTTCTTGAAGAGGAACACCTCGCCGCGGATTCCCTCCTCGCGCAGTCGCTGCTCGGCGCTCTGCACGAGACCCTCGAGGATCCGCTCCCCCGCCTTGTCGTGGACCACGAGATCCGCGATCGAGTCGCATTCGGGCGTCGCGTACTCGGGATGACTGCCGACGTCGAGGTAGAGGCGCGCGCCGTTCTCGAGGAACACGTTGCTCGACCGACCCCACGACACGACCCGCCGGAACAGGTACCGCGCGACCTCGTCGGGGCTCAGCCGGCGTTGCCCGCGTAGCGTGCAGGTGACGCCGTATTCGTTCTCGAGCCCGAAGATCCGCCGTTCCATCAACCCTGAGGGTACCGGTACGACGCAACCCGAACGCCCGAAGGTCTCGAGGTGCGGCGCCCGAAGCCGAGCGGAGCGGGCGAGAAGACATCGCTACGCTCTGCCCATGGCGTCGATGGAGCGCCTCACGTCCGTCAACGGGTCGTTTCCGGCACGGGTGCTCGCGGCGCGGTTGCGCTCGGAGGGTCTCGACTGCGAGCTGCGCGGCGCCCTCGACAGCGTCTACCGCCTCACGGTGGGTGACATGGCCCGTGTGGACGTCTACGTACCGGCCGACCAGATGGACGACGCGCGTCTCGTCATGCTCGTCGACGAGGTGGAGGCGGCCTATGAGCCGGCCGACGAGCCCCGGTCCACGAGGGCGCGGTCATGGCTGCTGTGGACGACCGTCGCGGTCGTCCTGTTTTCCGTCATGTTCCCGCTCGCCCGCGCGCTCCTCGCCTCGTGACCGGCGGGCATCCGCTCCCCTCGTCAGGTCCCTGTCCCGTCTGCGGAGTCGACGAGGCACGTCTCGCGGTCGACGACGCGCTCGACACGATCCGGACGCTCGGCCGCCGCTACCGCGAGGCGGTCGCCGGTGTGCCGGCCGATGCCCTGTACCGGCAGCCCGCGGCGTCGGAGTGGTCGATGGCCCAGTACGTCGCGCACGTCCGCGAGGTCCTCGAGCTCCTGGCTGGATATCTCCACACCGTGCTCGACCAGCACCGCCCCCGTCTGTCCGATCCCGACTCGGTCGTGTCGAAGCACCCTCGTGCGGTCGACATCGCGACCGAGCTCGAGGGTCTCGACGATGCGGCCCGGTCGATCGCCGAGCGAGGTGCGCGCACGTCGCAGCTCGCGTGGGACCGGCCGTTCGAGCTCGACAGCCGCGAACGTCCGGCGCGCTGGGTCGTGCAGCACGCCGCGCACGAAGGTGCGCACCATCTCCGCGACCTCGAACGGATCCGCCAGGTGGTCGCGCCGAGGGACGACGACTGAACGTCAGCTGCCGAGGATCGACTGCAGCTCGTCGCCCTTGATACGGCGGAACGCACGCTGGCCGCGTGCACGCTCCAGCGCAGCGACCTCGAGCTGATCGGCCGGCAGCCGTTCGCCGTCGGTGCCCGACAGCACTCGCGCGCCGAGCCGGATCGCGTCCGCTTCGGAGATGGTGGCCTGGTACTGCTCCTTGAGCTGTTCCGCGATTGCTTCGGCCTGGCCACCGAGCACGCTGAAGCCTTCCTCGTCCATCACGGTTCCGTCGTACATGATGTGGAACAGCTCGTTGTCGCCGTCGGGCTCGCTGCTCACCTGCGCGACGAGCAGTTCCACCTCGTAGGGCTTCATCTCGTGGGTGAAGACGTGGCCGAGCGTCTGCGCGTACGCGTAGGCGAGTGAGCTCGCCGTCACGTCTTCACGCGAGTACTGGTAGCCCTTCAGGTCGGCGAGACGAACGCCCGCGATCTTGAGGGCGTTGAACTCGTTGTAGAGACCGACACCGGCGAACGCGATCCGGTCGTAGATCTCACTGATCTTGAACAGCCGCCGCGACGGGTTCTCGGCGATGATCACGACGCCTTCGGCGCACTCCAGTGCGACCAGGCTGCGACCGCGGGCGATGCCTTTCCGGGCGTAGTCGGCCCGGTCCTTCATCA
>CAZDEX010000211.1:0-4163 GCA_964504405.1 uncultured Gaiellales bacterium
GTAGTAGATCGAGGAGCCGACGTTCCCGTAGGCGGTCGCGAAGAGCGCGGGCGCGCCGAGGACGCGCTCCAGGCCATGAGATTGACGGCGGCGCCGCGGCACGACGCCGAAGATTACGCCTGCTAGCGGAAGACCTGGTACGGCACCGAGGAGAGGATCACGTGCCGCTCGAAGAGCAGGGTGCGCTTGATGTAGAGCGCACGCTGGTTGTGGAGCAGTCGCGCCCAGCCCCGGACGACGATTTCCGGCATGACGATGTTCACCACCGTGTCGGGGTCGGCGGTCAACTCGCGGATGTAAGCCAGCAGCGGCGTCCCGATGTCGCGGTAGGGGGCGTCGCTCAGGTCGAGAGGCAGCGTCAGGCCCGCCTGGAAGTACGACTCGCGGAACCGGAGTGCCTCTTCCCGGTCGAAGGCGAAGGAGACGACACGCGTGTCCTCGACGCCGAGTGCCTGGGCGTACGTGATCGCGCGCAGCGCCCCTGCGTGGACGTTCGCAACGAGCACGCGCGTGGCGAGCTTGGTCGGCGTATGTCCTTGCGGGACGCGGCGCGCCGTCACGACCGGCACGTCTGCGATCACGACTCCGGGCTCCGAGAGCAGCCGCAGCTTCAGCCGGAATGACGTGCGCCCGGCGGCCGACAGCAGCGACTGCCGCTTGAACTGCTCCGGAATCACGACCGTGACGAAGTCCGACTCCCCGCGTGGCAACCGCCAGACCTCCTCGAGGAGCGACTGCATCCGTCCCTCCTCCGTGGCGAGGATCTCGAGCTTGGGGCTCTCCTGCGCGAAATCCCACCAGCGCGCCCTGATACCGGAATCGGTGTGGCGCCCGGGCGCGAGGAGCGCGCGGATCGGCCCGTCGTGCCCGATTTGCCGCGCGTACCACAGCGCCCCCTCCGTCGCGACGTCGATGGACTCCACCCATAGGAGCACGCGGTTCGTCGGCGCATGCGCGTGCCGTACCGCTGTGACACCTGCGGCCAGGCGCCGGGTGAACCGCCGGTAGTGGCGGTTGATGCCGAGGAAGGTCAGAACGAGAAGCGGGATCGCGACGATCACGAGCCAGGCCCCCTCGGCGAACTTCGACCAGATGACGACGAGGGCGACCACCCCGGTGGTGAAGGCCCCGACGCCGTTGATCGCTGCGCGTCGCTTCCAGCCCGCCTCGCCGGTGCGCTTCCAGTAGCGCACCATCCCCGTCTGCGAGAGCGTGAATGCCGTGAAGACGCCGACGACGTAGAGATGGATCAGCGAGTTGACGTTGGCGTGGTAGATCAGGATCAACCCGATCGCCGCGCCGGTGAGGACGACGACACCGTTCGAGAAGACGAGCCGGTCGCCCAGGTTCGTGAACTGCCGTGCGAAGAAGCGGTCGCGCGCGAGCAGCGCGGCCAGGCGCGGAAAACCCTGGTACGAGGTATTCGCCGCGAGCACGAGGATCGCGAAGGTGAAGATCTGGACGACCCAGTACAGGAACGACGTCGCGCCCCCGGCCGGGAATGCGGTCCGGGCGATCTGCGAGAGGATCGAGTCGGTCTCGCTCGGTCTCGTGTGCATGTGCACCGCGAGCCACGACACGCCGAGGAAGAGGGTGATCGCGATCGTCCCGAGCACGACGAGCGTGCGAGCGGCGTTCACCGACTGCGGGCGCTTGAACGCGCTGACGCCGTTTGCGATTGCCTCCACGCCGGTCAGCGCCGACGCTCCCGAAGAGAACGCGCGGAGGAGGACGAACACGCTGACGGCGCCCGCGCCTGCGGCGATCGGGTGCGGCACCGTCGCGTGCGGGCAGGTACCGGACGCGCAGCGGACGAGCCCGGCCCCGATGGTCAGGTAGAGGGCGGCGATGAAGGCATACGTCGGGACTGCGAAGGCAAAGCCCGCCTCGCGCACTCCGCGCAGGTTCACGAGCGCAATGAGCACGATCGCGGCGACGGACAGCTCGACCCGGTACGGCGCGAGCGAGGAGACGGCGGACGAGATGGCGAAGATGCCGCTCGCCACCGAGACGGCGACGGTGAGCACGTAGTCGACGAGAAGCGCCGCCCCGGCAACGAGCGACGGGATCTTGCCGAGGTTCTCCTTGGCGACGGTGTACGCCCCACCCGACTGCTCGTAGGCGTGCACCGTCTGCCGGTACGAGGCAACGACGATCGCCATCAGCATCGAGACGGCGATTGCGATCGGCAGCGTCCAGTGCAGCGCCCCGAGTGAGACGCCGACGAGGACCACCATTGCCGCCTCGGTCGCGTACGCGACGGACGAGATCGCGTCGGCCGAGAAGATCGGGAGCGCGAGCCCGATCGGAAGCTGCGTCTCCTCCATCTGGTCGGACGCCATCGGCCGGCCGACCACGTAGCGCTTGATCCTGGGCAAGCCTCGACTTTACGCCTAGGCGGCGACGGCAGATGGAGCGGGCCGCAGCACGACGGTCTCTGCCGGAGCATGCGTGAGGATCCAGGCGAGCTCCTTGGCCGTGAACCCCGGCGCCGGCGCGACGATCCGGTCGAAGCGCTCCACGTCCCACAGCTTGTGGAGCGCATGCGTCATCGAGCGGCCTTTCTCGATGCGCGCATCGACCGGCACGCCTGCGCGGAGCGCCGCGTGCTCAACCGCCTCGAGGAGCGGCAGCGCGCGCGCCACCTGGTCCTTGAGGGCGGAATCCTCCGGGTACTGAAGCGGGACGACGAGCAGGTACGCGGCGACGAGCGCCGCTTCCTCCGCGCGCGCGATGCGAATCGCGGCGTCGAGCACGACGGGATCCAGCCGGCCCGAGAAGGGGACGAGGATCCGCCCTTTGCCCGCGTACTGCTTCCTACGACGTCCAAGGCTCATTGCTGCGGCCTGTCGGCACGGTTGGCCACGACGCGGATGTCGATCCCGGGAAGCGCGCGCACGAGCGCCGAGACGAGCGAGCCGCGGAGGATCTCACGACGCCGGCTCTCGTCCGGGGTGCCGACGAGAACGTAGGTCGATCCGCGCTCGGCTGCTACGTGCCGTACCTTCGCGACCAGGTCGTCCCCCTCCTCCTCGAGGAAGTGCGCTCCGAGGATGATCGCGAGGCGGCGCAGTGCCGCGAGCTGAACCTGCTGTTCTTCGTCGAGGTCCCGACCGGGCTTGTGCACCCAGAGCGCGTCGAGCGGCGCACCGAGCCGCTCGGCCGAGCGCCACGCGCGCCGCAGGATGCGCTGCGAGCGAGGTTCGGGCGTGACAAGCGCCAGCACACGCTCCGCCACGGCCTGGGCGCTCAGAGGATCGAGAACGACCGCCTGCCGGCGCGCACCGACGTCTTCGGCGACCTCGCGCAGCGCGAGCTCGCGGAGCGCGGACAGTCGGTCGGAACGGAAGAAGTTGATCAGCGCAGCGTCGATGCGATCGCGGGGGTACACCTTCCCCGCGCGCAGGCGCTCCTGCAGCGCCTCGGGTGAGAGGTCGACGAGCACGACTTCGTCCGCATCCTCGAGCACCGAATCGGGGAACGTCTCGCGCACCCGCACCTCGGTCAGCTCGGCGATCGCGTCGTTCAGGCTCTCCAGGTGCTGAATGTTCACGGTCGAGATGACGTCGATGCCCGCGTCGAGCACCTCGTCGATGTCCTGCCACCGCTTTTCGTTGCGCGCCTCCGGCAAGTTGGAATGCGCGAGCTCGTCGATCAGCGCAAGCTCCGGCGCGCGGCGGACGACGGCGTCGACATCCATCTCCTCGAGCTGGAGCCCGCCGTACGCGGAGCGCAGCCTCTCGACTTCTTCGAGCCCCTCGGACAGCGCCGCCGTCTCCGGCCGCGCGTGCGGCTCGAGGTAGCCGATCACGACATCGCGGCCCTCCGCGTGGGCCGCCCGCCCCTCTTGCAGCATCCGGTACGTCTTGCCGACCCCGGGCGCCATGCCGAGCAGGATCCGGTAGTGGCCTCGCACGGCCCTATGCGCCGAGCAGGTTGTGCACCACGAGGTCGATCAGCTTGATCCCCACGAAGGGGAGGATGACACCACCGAGGCCGTAGATCAGCAAGTTGCGCCGCAGCAGTGCGGTTGCTCCGATCGCGCGGTACTTGACGCCGCGCAAGGCGAGCGGCACGAGCGCCGGGATGATCAGCGCGTTGAAGACGATCGCGCTGATGATGGCGCTCTTGGGGTCGCCGAGCTGCATGACGTTCAGCCTCTC
>CAZDEX010000212.1:0-3974 GCA_964504405.1 uncultured Gaiellales bacterium
CACGCTCGACCGCCTCGCACCGCGCCTCGTGCAACGGATCCCCCGGCGCCGAGAAGGGCAGCTTGTCGATCACGAGCAGCGAGAGCGACTCGCCGGGGACGTCGACGCCCTGCCAGAACGTCGACGTCGCGATCAGCACCGAGTCGACCTCGTCGCGGAAGCGCTGCAGCAACCGCTCGCGTGGCGCCTCACCCTGCACGAGCACGTCGTACGGCACGCGGCCGCGCACCCGCTCGCGGTAGACGTCGAGCGCGCGGTAGCTCGAGGTGAGGACGAGCGCGCGCCCCTCGGAGAGCGCGAGCAGCGACACGATCTCGTCGGCGGCGCGCTGCGTGAAGTCGTCGCTGCGCGGGTCGGGCATCGCGCGCGGCACGTAGAGGAGCGCCTGCTCGGGGAAGTCGTACGGCGACCCGACGACGGACTCGCGTGCGTCGGCGAGCCCGAGACGGTTGCGCACGAAGCGCGCGTCTTCGCCCGTCGTGAGCGTCGCGGAGACGAGGATCGCCGTCGGCCCGTCGTCCCACAGCCGCTCGCGCAGCTCAGCGGACACGTCGACAGGCGCCCACGCGACCGCGTCGGGCTCCGCCCACACGACGCGCTCCCCGTCGGCGGTCGAGAGGCACGCCTCCACCTCGCCCGCCGCGGCGAGCGCACGCCGCGACAGCGCGTCGAGATCTTCGCCCTGCCCCGCGAGCACGTCGGCGAGATCGCCGAGCGCGTCCATCAGGACGAGGGCCGGCTCGGCGGGCACCTCGCGCAGCCGCTTGCGGCCCGACGGGGGCGCGACCGCGCGCAGCAGCCGGTCGCCGGTGCGCTCGACGCGATCGACCTGCCGCGCGGGCAGCGTGCGCTGCGCGTCGCGGCACGCGCGCTCGATGTCCGCGGCGAGCCGGCGAAGGCCCTGCCGCGACACGCGGCCACCGAGCCACGACGCGGCCGACTCCTCGAGCCGGTGCGCCTCGTCGAAGATCACCGCGTCGTGCTCGGGCAGCACGCCGCCGCCGGATGCGACATGCGCGAAGTAGAGGGCGTGGTTGACGATGATGAGGTCCGCCTCGCTCGCTCGCGCCCGCGCCGCTTCCGAGAAGCACGCGGAGATGAAGGGGCAGCGGCGGCCCGAGCAGCGGTCGGGCCCCACCGAGAGCTCGGCCCACAGCGCGCCCGACGGCTCGAGCTCGAGCTCGGCGCGGTCGCCGGTCGCGGTCTCGTCGAGCCACGACTGCATCGCATCCCACCCCTTCGCGTCGCGGCCGTCGGGCATGAGAAACGGCTGGAAGCCCTGGAGCTGGCGACGGCAGAGGTAGTTCGCGCGGCCCTTCAGCACCTGCACGTCGACGGTGCGCCCCGCTGCGCGCGCCGCGACGGGGACGTCGCTGTGCAGGAGCTGCTCCTGCAGCGCCTTCGTCGCGGTCGCGACGACGACGCGCCGGCCCGATTCGAACGCCGGGATGAGGTACGCGAGGCTCTTCCCCACGCCCGTCCCCGCCTCGGCGACGAGATGCCGCCCCGTCGCGAGCGCGTGCTCGACCGACGACGCGAGCGCGGCCTGCTCGCGCCGCGGCTCGTAGCCGGGAAGGGCGCGCGCAAGCGCCCCGCCGGGGCCGAAGACGTCCTCCATCCGTGCCAGCCTACGGGAGCGAACGGACGTTCCCTTTGCCCGCTTTTCGCAAAAATGTTCGCACTTTGCGACTTTTCGCCCCCAGGGCGCTTGACGGTGCGCCGGATGCCCGGCTAGGTTCAACGCGTCGGATCCGATAGCTCTTCGGAGTCGTCGGATCCGGCACTCAGCTCCTGTAGGTCTTCGGACTCGCGGGAGCTGATTTTTTTTGGGCGCTGTTCAGATCTGCCGCGGTAGCGTCCGTCCGCGTGAGGTGGATCGCACGGATGCAGGGAGCGGCGCACGGGCCTCCGCACGCGCACATCCCCGTCGCCTCGACCCAGATGCTGGGCGAGTCGCCCGTGTGGCCCGTGCTGGCGGTGCTGACCGCTGCGGGCCTCTACGCGACGCTTCCCGGGAAGTTCGTCGTCGGGTCCGGCTCTTCGGCGTACACCGTGCTGCGGTGGCTCGTCCCCGGGCTGACGGTGATCCTGCTCGTCCCGCTCGCGCTGACGATCCCCGGCAGTCCCCTGCTGCGGGCAGCGACGCGGCGTGTCGAGGCGCTCCGACTGTCGCGCCGCCTGCTGTCGCTCGCCGTGATCGCGCTGATCACCGCCGCGAACGCCCTCTCGATCACCCTCCTCGTCCACCTGCTCGTGAACCACGCGCACACGAACGCAGCCCCGCTCCTGCGTGCCGGGATCCACATGTGGGTGACGAACGTGCTCGTGTTCGCCCTCTGGTTCTGGCAACTCGACGGCGGCGGGCCGCTCTTCCGCCACGTGCACCCGAACTACGAGCACGACTTCCTCTTCCCGCAGCAGATGCTCGACGAGCCGGAGCTCCGCTGGCAGCCGCGGTTCGTCGACTACCTCTACCTGGCGTTCACCAACGCCACGGCGTTCAGCCCGACGGACGCGATGCCGCTCACGATCTGGGCGAAGGTGCTGATGATGGTGCAGTCCTCGGCGAGCCTGCTGCTCGCGATCATGGTCGTCGCGCGGGCCGTGAACATCCTGCAGTAGCGAATCCGTCCGACCCGGTCTCTACCGTTGGTCGGCTCATGGCAGCGCTGTTCCTGATCCTCGGGCTCGTCATCGGCGGCGGCGCCGTGTGGCTGTGGGCGCGCGGGGCGGTTGCCGCCCGCGAGGCCCGGCTGGCGCTGCTCGAGCAGAGCGCGGAGAGCCAGGGCCGGTGGGAGGAGCGGCTGAAGGCGGCGACCGGCGACGTCCTTCTGAAGAGCCAGTCCTCCCTCCTCGAGCTCACCGAGGCGAAGCTCGCGCCGATCAAGGAGACGCTGACGAAGTTCGAGGCGCAGGCACGGCAGCTCGAGGAGAAGCGCGCCCGGGAGGTGACGCAGATCGGCGAGCGGCTGCGCGAGGTCGCCGTCGGGCAGGAGAAGCTGCGCACCGAGACGGGCAGCCTCGTCACGGCGCTGCGCGCGCCGAACGTCCGCGGCCAGTGGGGCGAGCTGCAGCTGAAGCGCGTCGTCGAGCTCGCGGGGATGCTCGACTACTGCGACTTCCAGACGCAGGCGAGCACGCGCGACGACGAGGGCTCGCTGCTCCGCCCGGACTTGATCGTGAAGCTCCCCGGCGGGAAGACGATCGTCGTCGACTCGAAGGTGCCGATCGACGCGTACCTCGACGCGGTCAACTGCGAGGACGTCGAGCTCAAGCGCACGCACCTCGCGCGCCACGCGCGGCAGCTGCGCGACCACATCACGAAGCTCGGGCAGAAGCGCTACTGGCGCCAGTTCGACGCGTCGCCCGAGTTCGTCGTGATGTTCGTCGACGAAGGGCTCTACCGCGCGGCGCTCGACCAGGACGGGTCGCTGATCGAGGTCGGCGCCGAAGCCGGCGTCGTGATCGCGTCGCCGGCGACGCTGATCGGTCTGCTGCGCACGGTCTCCTACGGCTGGCAGCAGGAGACGGTCGCGGAGAACGCGCGCGCGATCCGGACGCTCGGCAACGACCTGTACAAGCGCCTCGGCGTCTTCGCCGATCACCTCGCGAAGGTCGGCCGCGGACTCGACACGGCCGTCGGCGCGTACAACAGCGCGGTCAGCTCGTTCGAGACGCGGCTGCTCGTGACCGCGCGCAAGTTCCCCGAGCACGGATTGACGAACGACGACCTGCCCGAGATGACGCAGCTCGAGCGCAAGCCGCTCGCGGTGAGCGCCCCGGAGCTCGTCGCGCTCCCGCAGCGCGACGCCGACGCGGCGTAGCCTCCGCGCACGGGTGTCTGACACCCGTTCGACCCGCCCGCACGAACCGAACCCGCGCACGGTGTCAGACACCCCTTCGAGCCGACCCCGGGCGACACGGGTGTCTGACACCCGTTCGACCCGCCCGCACGAACCGAACCCGCGCACGGT
>CAZDEX010000212.1:4074-4154 GCA_964504405.1 uncultured Gaiellales bacterium
GTCAGACACCTCTTGGCGCGCGCAGGCTAGTACACGCATCCCGAAGTTCGGTCCGTGATCGTTGAAGGGACCGCGGCGCG
>CAZDEX010000213.1:0-4149 GCA_964504405.1 uncultured Gaiellales bacterium
GCGACGCCTGTCTCGCGTGAGCCGGTGAAGGTGATGATCGGAACGTCGGGGTGACGTACGAGTGCGTCGCCCGCCTCCTCGCCGAAGCCGTGCACGATCTGCACGACGCCCTCGGGCAGGCCCGCCTCGTACAGCAGGTCGACGAAGCGCTGCGCGAGCAGCGGCGTGTCCTCGGCCGGCTTGAGGACGACGGTGTTGCCACACACGAGGGCCGGAGCAAGCTTCCACGCCGGGATCGCGATCGGGAAGTTCCACGGCGTGATCGCGCCGACCACACCGACCGGCATGCGCACGCTCATCATGAACTTGTCCCGGAGCTCCGACGGCGTCGTCTGACCGAAGAGCCGGCGGCCCTCGCCGCCCATGTAGTAGCTCATGTCGATCGCTTCCTGGATGTCGCCGCCGGCCTCGGCCTTGACCTTTCCCATCTCGCGCGTCATCAGGTCGGACAGGGACGGCTTCTCGCGCTCGAGGAGCTGCGCGAAGCGGAAGAGGATGTTGCCGCGCTCGGGAGCGGGCACGAGGCGCCAGTCCTCCCACGCAGTCTTCGCCGCCTCGACGGCGCGGTCGACGTCGGCGGCGGTCGAGCGCGTGAACTGCTCGATCACCTCGCCGGTCGAGGGGTTCAGCGATTCGAAAGTCGCTGTGGCCATGCGGCCGATCGTAGCTAGGGCCGGAACTCTTGAACCTGGTTCGCGGAGCGGACCAGGTTCAGGCGTCAGGTTCGTCCACGTCCGGGAAGGTCCCGGTGGCGCGGGCACGGCGGCGGTCGCGCGTCTCGCGCTTCTCCCTGAACTCCCCCGCGTCCTGACCGGCGCGCCGGTCGGGACCTTCGCGGCGGTCGACGATGACCGTCACGTTCGGGTTGTCCTTGTAGTACTCGACCATCTTCTCGAAGAGCTCCGACTCGAGCTCCCGAGGAATCACGCAGTAGATCACGGTCTCACTATAAGAATCGTCTCGGAAGGCGCTAGAGCCTGGCGATGTCGGGGACGACCCGGCCGTCCTCTTCCATGTGCGCGTTCCAGTCCGTGAACGCCGCCTCGAGCTCCTCCGGATCGTGGCCGCGGCCCTCCAGGCGCACCGGATTGTCCGAGTCCGGCGAGACGCGGTACTGGTACCAGGAGATATCCCACGCGACCGTCACGACGACCTCGGCGTTCACGCCGGAGAGCACGACGACGGAGACGCGGGGCGCCCCGAGCGACTTCCCGATGCCGCCCACGGTTCGCCGGTACTGCGAGGCGTTGAAGAGGTCGGCCGCCTCGACCATCGCAAGCTCGTCGTCGGAGAGGCGGCGGAGGATCGGCTCCGAGGCGACGGTCTCCTCGACGCCACGCGGGTGCGAGCCCAGCAGGCCGGAGAGGAACCCGCCCCGGCGACGGCGCTCTGCAGGGACGGTCGGCGTCGTGGGCGCGCCCTCGCGCAGCCACCCGTACTCGACGGCCAGCTCGGCGCAGAGCGGGCAGACGTCGACGTAGTCCCCGCCGCCGTTCGGCGAGAACCGGATCGCGCGCTCTCCCATCAGCAACGTGCGCTCGCAGATCGCACACGACCGCTCCACGGTTACCCGTGTGACGCGTGTCATGGCGCGGAGCGTACCGGGCTAGCGACCGTTGGTGATCTTATGGACGACGTAGGCGGAGACGTCGGCGATCTGAGCCTGCGTCAGGGTGCCCCTGAACGCGGGCATCCCGCCACCGCCGTTCTCGACCTGCTTCGTCACGATCGCGAGCTGCTTCGCCGACGGGATCGACGTCAGATCGGGGCCGCCGTTACCGCCCTTGCCCGTTGCACCGTGGCAGACCGAGCAGTTCGCAGCGAAGACCTGCTGACCCGCCGCCGGGCTCACGGCGGCCTGCTGCTTCGTGCCCTTCGACGCCGGCTTCGGCGCGTTCGCCTCGCCTGCGTGGGCGACCGCGATGCCCGAGCCGGGCGGCGGCAGCTGATTGAGCTGGCCGTCGAGGCCGAAGAGCCACAGGTTGTCGCCGTGCGCGGTCCCTGCGAGTGAGTTGCCGCCGGCGTAGAAGGCGTAGTACTCGTTGCCCTTCCATTCGAAGAAGCTGCCGGTGTTGTTCGCACCGGCGCCTGTCTGGAAGCTCCAGAGGAGCTTGCCGTTGCGTGCGTCGTAGGCCTGCACGCGCCCGTTGTTGCGTCCGACGAAAACGAGGTTGCCCTTCGTCGTCGTCGTGCCCGAGTAGCACGAGTCACCGGGCCACGTGAGCTGCCACTCGATCTTGCCGGTGGTCGCCTCGATCGCGGTCAGCGTGCCCGGGTTCTTGACGAAGCCGGTCGCGGTGAAGATCGAGCCGAAGTTCGCAGCCGGCACCTGACCCTGCTTTGCCTCGTGTTGCAGCGACGCCGCGATGTCGGCGTTCACCGTCGACTGCGCACAGACGTAGAACATGTTGGTGTCCGGGTTGTAGGACGACGGCGGCCAGTTGTCCCCGCCCTGCGCGCCGGGCGCCACGACGACGTACGCGTTGTGGCCCGGCGGCGCGAAGATCGTCTTCCCGTTCAGGATCGGAAGCTTCTGGCCCGGCTTGAACGAAGCGCGCGTGATCTTCGCAATCTCGTCGAACTGCGCCTTGTTGACCGTGTGGGAGACGAACGGCGGGTTCGACGGGAAGGGCTGCGTTCTGGCGGTGTGCTGCCACGCGCTCTGCGGCACCGGCTTCTCGACGATCGGCACGAGCGGCTTCCCCGTCCTGCGGTCGAGCAAGTAGAGCCAGCCCGTCTTCGACGGCTCGCCGATGCCATGCGCCGAGCCGTGGTCGAACAGCACGACCGGGCTCGGGCCGTCGTAGTCCCAGATGTCGTGGTGCACCTGCTGGAAGTGCCAGGCGTACGTACCGGTCTTCAAGTGGATCGCGACGATCGACGATGTGAACAGGTTGTCGCCGGGCCGCTTGTGGCCGTCGAGGTCGTTCGACGCGTTGCCGGTCGAGAAGTACAGGAGACCGAGCTTCGGGTCGACGGCGGGCGTCTGCCACACCGGCGCGCCGCCGTGCTTCCACTCGTCCGTACCCGCGGGCCACGTGTTCCCGCCGATCTGGTTCGGCGCGGGGATCGTGTAGAAGCGCCAGATCTCCTTGCCCGTCGCGGCGTCGAAGGCGGTGACGCGGCCGCGAACGCCGAACTCGCCGCCCGAGATGCCGGTGATCACCATGCCGTCGACATAGAGCGGCGCATTCGTGATCGTCACGCCCCGCTCCCACGGCGCGATCTGCGTCTGCCACGCGACCTGGCCGGAGCGCTGGTCGAGGGCCACGAGCTTGCCGTCGAGCTGGCCGAGGAAGACCTTGCCGCCGCCGAGCGCGACGCCCCGGCTCTCCCACCCGCAGCACACGGTCGAGATCGTCTGGTCGAGATGTGCCTTGTACTGCCAGAGGATGTCTCCGCTCTCGGCGCTGACTGCGAAGACGTCGTCCTCGCCGGTCGGCACGTAGATGACACCCTTCCACTCGACCGGCGTCGACTCGGCGGAGTACTTCACGGCCAATGCGGAGCGGCGCAGATGCGTCAGCCACACGCCCTTCAGCCGAGCGACGTTGGCCGTGTCGATCTGGTCGAGCGACGAGTAGCGCTGGTTGGAGACGTTGCCGCCGTTCGTCGGCCAGTCACTGCTCGGCGCGCGAGCCAGGTCGGATGCGGTGAAGCGCGGCGCAGGCCGCGTCAGGGCTCGTGCCGCCATCGCGGGTGTCTCGACGACCGTCGTCGTCTTCTGCTTCGAGCTGTGGCCGAGCACATAGCCGACGACCCCGGCCGGGATCAGCAGCGCCACGAAGAGCAGCCACACACCGACTTCGAGGAACCAGCCGCGACGCACGACCTCCGACCTGCCCGGCGGTCGGCCGGTCAAACAAGGTCAGGCGGGAACCGCTTCCTTGTCCTTCTTCGCGGTCTCGATCAGCTTCTGCGCGATGTGCGCGGGCACTTCCTCGTAGCGGAGGAACTGCATGTGGTAATCGCCGCGCCCGCCGGTCAGCGAGACGAGCGCCTGGTTGTACGTCAGCACCTCGGCCATCGGCACCTCGGCCTTGATCGTCGTCATGCCGCCCTTCGGCTCCATGCCGTGCAGGCGGCCGCGCCGTGAGTTGAGGTCGCCGTTGATCGCGCCGACCGCCTCGTCGGGCACCGTCACCTCGA
>CAZDEX010000214.1:0-4134 GCA_964504405.1 uncultured Gaiellales bacterium
GGCGTCGACGCCGACGCAGCGGAGTTGCGCGAGCAGTTCGACGCCGTGGTGCTCGCGACCGGCTAGCGCGTGCCGCGCGACCAGCCGATCCCGGGTCGCGAGCTCGACGGCGTGCACTATGCGATGGAGTACCTCTACTCGCGCATGCGTGGCGACGGCGCGCTCACGGCCGCCGCCAAGAACGTGGTCGTGATCGGGGGCGGCGACACGGGGGCGGACTGCGTCGGCCACGCCCACCGCGAAGGCGCGGCGTCCGTCACGCAGATCGAGCTGCTCGGCGAGCCGCCGGCGTCGCGGCCGGACGACCTGACGCCGTGGCCGCGGTGGCCGGTCAAGCTGCGCACCTCGTACGCGCTCAAGGAGGGCGGCGAGCGGTCGTTCGCGATCGCGACGACGCGCCTGAGCGGCAATGGTCGCGTCGAGCAGATCCACTGGCAGCAGAACACGGGCGCGCCGCCGTTCGACCTGGTGGCAGGCACAGAGGAGTCGCGCCCTGCCGACCTGGTGCTCCTCGCGATGGGCTTCCTCGGGCCGGAGGCCTCCGTACTGGAACAACTCGGCGTCGAGCGCGACGGGCGCAGCAACTGCGCGGCGCCGCGCTACGCGACGTCGGTCGAGGGCGTCTTTGCGGCGGGCGATGCCAGGCGGGGCCAGTCGTTGATCGTGTGGGCGATCAACGAGGGTCGCCAGTGCGCGCAGGCGGTGCGGGAGTGGCTTGACGGCGCAAGCTTTCCTTTGGATAGCTACGCACCGACCGCCCGAGTAGACTCCGCCGCATGAAGCGGACAATGAACGACACGCACGACCACGAGAACTGCGCCGTCGCGGCGACAGCCGAGATCATCGCGACGAAGTGGACGCCCCTGATCGTCCACGACCTCTCCGAGGGGCCGCGCAGGTTCATGCAGCTCGAGCACGCGTGTCCGGGCATCAGCCCGCGGACGCTCTCGGAGCGCCTCGACATGCTCGAGCGCCAGGGCGTCCTCGTGCGTCACAGCTATCCGGAGTCGCCGCCGCGCGTCGAGTACGAGTTGACCGACAAAGGCCGCGCCCTGCTGCCGATCATCCGCGAGATGCGGAAGTTCGGCCATGCGTGGATCGTCCACGACCACGCCCCGAAGCGCCGCACCGCTTCCGCCCGCCGCTGACGCGACCGTCGGCGCACCCACTGCCGCCCGGCGCCATTCCCGGGCGCGGTGTAGCGTGAGCACCAGGACGTTTGCCATCTGCGCGTCCTGCGCATCACGGATCTGAAATGGCCAAAGACCTAGTCGCACTCACGAAGGCCCGGAGCATGCTGCTCATCCTCCTGGCGACCTGCCAGGAGACGCTGACCGCCCTGGACGCCGCTGGGAACGTGCTCGATGTCGAGATGGCCAACGATCTCCGTCGCATGATCGCCCGGTCCGAGACGGAGCTCGAGGCCCTCACGGCACAGCTCGCCGCGGCTCGCACCTCCTAATTGCGCCCCGAGCGCCCCCATCCGCCCCCTGGGGCTGCGACGATGTTCGGGTGGACGACGTGACGACGAGCCGCCTGGTGCACAACGAGGGCATCTTCAGGGCGATCAACGAGCAGGTGCTGGCGCTCGAGGAGCGCTTCGGCAGTCGCGACGGCACCTTCATCTGCGAATGCAGCGAGACCACGTGCCTGGCGAACGTGATCCTGCCCCTCGCCGAGTACGAGCGCATCCACGACGGTCCCGCGCGGTTCTTCGTCGTTCCGGGACACGAGCGGCCCGAGCTCGAGACCGTGGTGGAGCGCCACCCGGATTACGTCGTGGTGCAGAAGAACGACCCGGAGTCGGCGGCGCCATGACGCTGCGCGACGCCGAGCCGCGGCGCTCCTAGAGGCTTGATGCGCATTTCGAGCACGCACGGATGGTGGCTCAGACACGGCGCATCTCGCCCTGCTCGGGCTTGAACGTAGGCACCGCTATGCCCTGCGCCCGAGCAGTGCGACCTGCTTGGTCCGAGCCATCCCCGCACGCACTCCAATGCGCATCAAGCCTCTAGCCGCGACCCGCGGCCAGATCCGACATCGCCGCGGAAAACTCTCCGAGCGCCCGGGGCCTGCGGCTGAGTAGACTCGTCCGCCGGATGAACATCGTCGTGACAAACCTCAAAGGCGGGGTCGGCAAGACGACCAGCACCGTCTACCTCGCGGCCGTCGCCGCCGCCCGGGGCCACGTCCCCGTCGTCGTCGTGGACGCCGACCGGCAGGCATCCGCCGCGGAATGGCTCGAGGAGCAGCCGCTCGACGGGGTCGAGGTCGTCGAGGCTCCGTCGGAGCGCACGCTCGCCCGCGCGATGCGCGCGGAGGAGGGGACGGTCGTGGTCGACCTCCCCCCGGGCGACGAGCGCCTCGTGCAGGCGGCGATCGGCGCGGCCGACGCCGTCGTCATCCCGACCCGCGCCGGCGGCGTCGAGTACGCGCGCGTTGCGTACACCCTCGGGTTCATCCCGAACAAGACTCCGCGCGGCGTCGTGATCACCGCGGCCCGCCTCGGGACGAACGACCTCCAGGAGACGATCGACTGGTGGAAGGGCGAGAACGTCCCGGTCTGGGGCGTCGTTCCCGAGCGCGTCGCCATTGCCGCAGGCCCCGAGGCCCGGCTCTACCGCGACGGTTTGGACGAGTACGGCAACGTGTTTCGTCGCGTCCTGCGCTCGCGCTGAGAATGCCCACGCCGCAGACCGGCCGCTTGCTCGCAGTTGCGCAGGCGATCGCCGATGCGCTGCCGCCCGAGATCGAGGAAGTCGTGGTCACCGGAAGCGTCTCGCGCGGGGTGGCGGACGACGTCTCCGACATCGAGCTGCTGATCGTCACGCCGGGGGAGCCCCGGCTCGACGACTGCTTCGCGCTCGCCGCCGACTGCGGGCTGACGAGGGTCGGGACGTGGGGCCCGCAAGGCGGGCCGACGCAGCGGGTCTCGGGCCTGCGGGACGGCGTTCCGATCGAGCTGATCTGGTGGTCGCGTGCACACGCCGAGAGGTCGGTCGACGCGATCTTCGCGGGTGAGCTGAGCGGGAGCGCCGACGCGCTCGCGCACGGTGTGGCGCTGCGCAGCTCGGGATTGCTCGCGCAGTGGCATGCGCGGCTCGCGGAGATGCCCGACGAGCTCGCAGAGGCCTGGATCGACGCCGCCGCGCTGACCTGGGGCGGCTTCGCGGCAGCCGGCTTGCTCACGCTCGTCCGCGACGGCGACCGAGCGGCGATGATCGAGCGGATGATCGACGACGCGTCACGCGTGGTTCGCATCGTCTTCCTGCTGAATCGCATGTGGCCGCCGACCCTCAAGCGGCTGGCGAGCCGCTCGGCAGAGCTCGCGATCAAGCCCGACCGCCTGGCCGAGCGGATCGACGATGCGCTCGCCGAGCCCTATCCGCGCAAAGCCGTGCTCGCGATGACGGAGCTGCAGCTCGAGACGGCGCTGCTCGCCCCCGACACGCCGAACATCGTGCGCGCGCGGCAGTGGCTGGCCGAGGGACGCGACCTCCTCTCCTGATGGCCCGCCTCGACGCCAAGGCGCGCGAGAAGCTGCCGGACAGCTGCTTCGCGTACATCGACTCGAGTGGCAAGAGGCGCCTTCCGATCAACGACGCCGCGCACGTGCGCGCGGCGCTCTCACGCTTCAGCCAGGTGTACTTCGAGGACGACGCAGCGCGCGACCGCGCGCGGATCCGGCTCCTGCGCGCCGCCCAGAAGCACGGTGTCGTCCCGATCGGCTTCATGAGCGCACAGCTCCAGCCGCAGCGGAAGTTCCCGAAGGGCCACGTCACGTTCCTCCTCACCGACCTCGAGGGTTCGACCGTGCTGCTCGAACAGCTGGGCGACCGGTATGCGAAGCTGCTCAACGCCGTCCGCAAGGAGATGCGCGCCGCGATCAAGCGCGCGGGCGGCCGGGAGGTCGACTGCCGCGCCGACGAGCTGTTCGCCGTCTTCGAGCAGGGGCCGGCCGCGCTCGACGCCGCGCTCGCGATCCAGCGCGCGATGCGCGACGGCCCGTGGCCCGCCGCCACCGAGGTTCGCGCGCGTGTCGCGCTGCACAGCGGGCGGCCGACGCTGACGGAGACGGGCTGGCCCGGAAGTTCCCGCCCGCGCGTGGCGCGGTGCGCGCCTGACCGTTGCTCA
>CAZDEX010000215.1:0-4123 GCA_964504405.1 uncultured Gaiellales bacterium
TCGTCAGCGAGCTGATCGACGAGCCCGACACGCAGCTGACGAACCTCGGCTCGAAAGGGCTCGGCGAGCCACCGATCATCCCGACGGCCGCTGCGATCGCGAACGCGATCCGCGACGCGACGGGCGCCGACGTCCGCTCGCTTCCGATCACGCGCGAGGAGATGCTGCGCGCGCTGCGCGAGGTGGAGGTGAAGAAGCGCAGTGCAGCTCCAGCGGGCCTCTAGCGTCGACGAGGCGTCGGCCGCCGGCGGTCTGTTGCTGTCCGGCGGCACGGAGCTCGTCCCGCTTCTGCGGAGCGGCCTCGTGCAGGGGGAGCGGCTCGTCGACATCCGCGGGATCGTCCCGCGCGGCATCGAGGGGACACGCATCGGCGCGGGCGCGACGCTCGCCGAGCTCGAGTGCGACCCCCAGATTCCCGACGCGCTGCGCGAGGCGTGCCGGCTCGCGGCCAGCCCGCAACTGCGCAACATGGGCTCGGTCGGCGGCAACCTCCTGCAGGCGACGCGGTGCTGGTACTGGCGCCTGAACTGGCCGTGCCGACTGCATGGCGGCAACGAGTGCTTCGCGCGCGAGGGCGAGCACCGCGAACATGCGATCTTCGCGAACGACTTCTGCGCGTCTGCGCATCCGTCGGACGTCGCGGCGGCGCTGCTCGCGCTCGGCGCGACGCTTCGGACGAACACGCGCGAGCTGCCGGTCGCCGAGCTGTACCGCGTGCCGACCGAAGATGACCGGCGCACGACGACGCTCGACAGCGGCGAGATCCTCCTGGAACTGCACGTGCCGCAACCCGAGCGCTCGGTGTACCTGAAGGCAATGGAGCGCAAGCGGTGGTCGTTCCCGATCGTCGGCGTCGCCGCGGTGCGCTCGGGAGGCGTGACGCGGGTCGCGCTCGCGGGCGTCGCCCCGGTCCCGTGGCTCCTCGACGGCAGGCTCGACGCGGCCACCCCGCTCCCGCGCAACGCCTACAAGGTCGACGTCGCCAGGGCCCTGGTGAAACGGGCTGAAGCGGCGCTGAACGTGGGCTAGACTCCCGCTCCCATGGAACGGGAGATTCACCGGCGCCTCGCCGTGCTCGGAATCATCGGCGCCGTCGCCGTCAGCCTGACGGTGGCCGCGAACGACTCGGATATCTCGCCGGTCGCGAACGCGGCCGCAGCGACTCCGCTGAAGCATGCGCCGGTCGTTCGGGTGGAGCGCTGCCCCTTCCCGACCGCCCTGCGCGGCGCTTTCGAGTCGGCGTCCGCCGACGCGGCGATTCCACCCGCGATGCTCTACGCAGTCGCGAAGGTCGAGTCGAACCTGCATCCCGACGCGGAGTCGGCGGCGGGTGCGCGCGGCCTGCTGCAGCTGATGCCCGCGACCGCGAAGTCGCTCGACCTGAACGTCGACGAGCCGCGCTCGAACGTGCTCGCCGGCGCACGCTACCTGCGCCAGCTGCTCGACCGCTTCTCGTCGACCGACCTCGCACTCGCGGCGTACAACGCCGGCCCGACCGCGGTCGACGATGCGGGCGGCGCGCCCTACGGCGCGGTTCAGACCTACGTCGCGAACGTCAACCAGGTTTGGCACTCGGTCGCCGGCTGTTCGTAGTCGCGGCGGTGCTCGCGCTCGCCGGCTGCGGTGGCGGGTCGAAGAACGCGACGTCGACCTCGGCGACGACGACCGACGCGAACGGCTGCATCGCCGTGTCGCGGCCGGCCGCGAAGTCGGGCAAGGCCTCGAAGCCGAAGCAGGCGCTCGACCCGTCCAAGACCTACCTCGTCCTCGTGCACACGAACTGCGGCGACTTCACGATCAAGCTCGCGACGAAGATCTCGCCGGAGACGACCGCCTCGTTCGCGAACCTCGCGAAGACGGGGTTCCTCGACCACACCTTCTTCCACCGGATCGTCCCGCAGTTCGTGATCCAGGGCGGCGACCCGACGGGAACAGGCACCGGCGGCCCGGGCTACTCGACGGTCGACAAGCCGCCGGCCTCGACGCGCTACACGCACGGGATCGTCGCGATGGCGAAGACCGGCGCCGAGCCGGCGGGCACGTCGGGCAGCCAGTTCTTCGTCGTGACCGCCCCCGACGCGCGGCTGCCGCCCGACTACGCGGTGCTCGGGACGGTGACGAAGGGGCTCGCGACGGTCGACAAGATCGGCACCTTCGGCGACCCGGCGAGCGGCGGGTCGGGCACGCCGACGGAGATCGTCGAGATCGAGAAAGCGACGCTCGTCGTCCAGTAGCTCGGCCGCGGTGGTTCTAGCCGCAGGGGCGTCCTCGCGCTACGGCGGCGTCAAGCAGCGTGAATTCCTCCCCGCCGTGCTCGACGCGCTCGCGCGGACGATCGTCGATGAGGTCATCGTGGTCGCGGGGGCGCACACTCTTGAACCTGGTTCGCTGCGCGAACCAGGTTCAGGCGTTTCCGTCGTGCACTGCCCGGACTGGGAGCGCGGCCCCGGGGCGTCGCTCCGCTGCGGGCTCGCCGCGCTCGGGCCCGAGATCGAGCGCGCGGTCGTCGTGCTCGCGGACGGCCCGGAGCTCGATCCGCGGGCGGTCGACCGCGTGCTGGCCGACCCGGCGCCGTATGCCGCTGCCTCCTACGACGGCACGCGCTCCCACCCCGTCGCGCTCGATCGCAGCGCCTGGGGAGAGATCCCCGACGATGGTCTGCGGGGCCGCGAGCCGACGTTCGTCGACTGCTCGGACCTTCGCCCTCCAGGCGACGTGGATTTCCGCCGATAGGAGGGTTGGACGGGACACCGTTCGTCGTCGGGGCGCGATGGTCGTTCCGAGGCAAGGACGCAGGGCGCGTCGATAGCGGAGCTATCGACGCAACCGAGGACGCAGCATCGGGGCGTCCAGCGCGTTCCGACGGCACAACCTGTGTTTCGTCCAACCCTCCTAGCAGGGAGGTAAGGACAGGGAGCGAAGGAGGACCGCCGCCATGCTGGAGCTCGCACATCCACTCGACGCCGTCCCCGAGCGCTCGCCGCTCGCGGAGGCGCGCGAGCACCACGACCTGAGCGTCAAGCAGGTCGCGTACCGCAGCGGCCTCCGTGAGGAGGAGATCGAATGGCTCGAGGAGGGGCGGATCTACCGCTTCCCCTCGCAGAACCAGGCGATCCTCGCAGCGATCCTCTACGCGAGCGCAGTCGGGATCGACCGGTACGAGGCGCGGCGCCTCGCCGGCCTCCCCCTCGTCGGCATCTCGCGCGTGAACGCGCGGGCGCGCCTGGTCGTCGTCGGGGCGGTCGCGGCGCTCCTCTCCGCCCTGGCGGTGATGATGCTCGTGCCGAACATCCGGCTGACGCAGACCCGCACGGTGGAGGCGATTCCGAACGCGAACCTCCTGCCGCCGTGGAAGCTGCGCGTGACCGTCGAGAACGGGAACGGCGACATCAGCTGGACGCGCACGCTCGCAAGCCGGATCGGTGCGATGGGCTACACGATCGCGAAGGTGTCACGCGCAGACCGCTTCGACTACCCGACCTCGACCGTGTACTACGGCCCGGGCGGGAGCGGCGTCGGGACGCGGCTCGCGCGGCAGCTGTCGGTGAGCGCGCAGGAGGCGCCCGGGTTGCTGAAGGACGAGCTGCTCGTGATCGTCGGCCCGAAGACCGGAATCTGATTCGCGAAGCGAACCAGATTCATGGGTTCCGCTTCCCGCCGCGGTTGGCGTAACCCTGAAATCCGGTTCGGCTGCGCCGAATCGGATTTAGGCGTCGAGCGGCGTGCGCAACGCCGCGAGCTTCGCCTTCAGCTCCTGCGACATCGGCTCGTTGACCGCGATGCGCACGTAGTGGCGCAGGCGCTCCTCGAAGCGGAAGCGCTTCGCGCACCAGCTGCACAGCTCGAGATGGTGCTGCGCCTTCGCGACCTCGTCGTCGGAGAGCGAGCCGTCCAGGAACGGCTGCATCATCTCCTCGCACTTGTCACACCAGTCGATCATGTAGTCGACTCCGTCCAGCCTACGTCGATCACGCAGCGACTCCGTCGGCGAGATTCTTCTTCAGGATACGCCTGCCGCGGTGCAGGCGCGACATGACGGTGCCGATCGGGACGTCGAGGATCTGCGCCGCGGCCGCATACGAGAACTCGCCGAGGTCGACGAGGACGATCACGTCCCGGCAGT
>CAZDEX010000216.1:0-4103 GCA_964504405.1 uncultured Gaiellales bacterium
TGAACCTCGGCTCGCGGCCGATCGCGCGGACGGCGTTCTCGAACGGGTCCATCGACCGGCACGTGCGAAAGCCGATCAGCGGCTCCTCGGCGATGCGCGCAAGCGTCGGCACCGAGCGCGCGAGGGGTGAGCCCTTCTCGACGACGAGCACGTACGGATCGCGGAGCAGCTCGATCGTCTCGAGCGGCAGGTCGTCGAACGGCGTGTGGACGAAGGCGACGTCGAGCTCGCCGCGCTCGACCATCCGCGCGAGCTCCTCGTCGCTGTCGCGTTCCTCGAGGGTGACCTGGATCTGTGGCCATTGCTCGCGGAAGCGCCGCATGATCGACGGCAGCAGGCGCGCCCCTGCCGATTGGAAGGTCCCGACGCGGAGCACGCCCGCCTCGCCGGTGCGCATCGCGTGCAGGTCGGCCTGCGCCGCCTGCAGGCGCGCGACGATCGAGTCCGCGTGGCGGAGGAGCAGGTGGCCGGCCTCGGTGAGCGAGACGGGGCGCGGCCCGCCGGGCCGCTCGACGAGCTTCTCGCCGACGATCCGCTCCAGGGTCTGGATCTGCTGGCTGATCGCCGACTGGGTGTAGCCGAGCCGCTCTGCGGCGCGGCCGAACGAGCCCTCGGCAGCCACGGCCTGCAGGGCGGCGAAGTGCCGCAGTTCGACGCCGAGCCAGCTATCAGGTTCCATGATCGATGCCAACAGTATCACGACTTGTCCTGATAGTCCCTGCAGAGCACACTGTGTCCATGACCGCTCTCGCCATCTTCCTCGTGATCGTCGCCGTCCTCGCGCTGGGTGCCGTCTTCGGCGCCGACTCCCGCATCACGCGCCCCGGCCGCCAGATCTAGTCGTCCGCCTGATACCCTCCAGGGGTATGGGATGGATCGTCGACGGACTGCTGAACGCCGCCCGCATGGCGTGGGAGGTGTGGTGGGCGCTCGTGCTCGGCTTCGCGCTCTCGGCGGTCGTGCAGGCACGGGTCCCGCGCGCGCGGATCGAGCAGGCGCTCGGCGGGCGCGGCGCGCGTGAGGTCTCGCTCGCGACGGCGCTCGGCGCGGCGTCGTCCTCGTGCTCGTACGCGGCGATCGCGATCGCCAAGTCGCTGTTTGCCAAGGGCGCGAGCCTCGTGTCGGCAATGGCGTTCCAGTTCGCCTCGACGAACCTGGTCTTCGAGCTCGGGCTCGTGCTCTGGCTCTTCCTCGGCTGGCGCTTCACGCTCGCCGAGTTCGTCGGCGGCATCCTCCTGATCCTCCTCATGTGGCTGGCCCTGCGTGTGCTCGTCTCGCCCGACGAGGAGGAAGCGGTCCGCCGCCACGCGGTGCAGGCGGAGGCGGGTCACGTTCATCCGACGGCGACCGACGTCGCGCTCAACTTCCGCAACGACATCCAGATGCTCTGGAAGGAGCTTCTCGGCGGGTTCCTGATCGCCGGCTACATCTCGCTGCTTCCGCGGGGGTTCTTCAACGGGCTGTTCGCGACGAGCGCGTGGGGGCCGCTCCGCACGGTCGAGAACGTGATCGTCGGCCCGCTCGTCGCCGCGCTCGCGTTCGTCTGCTCGATCGGGAACATCCCGCTCGCCGCCGTGCTCTGGTCGGGCGGCATCTCGTTCGGCGGCGTGATTGCCTTCATCTTCGCCGACCTGATCATCCTGCCGATCGTCAACGCCTACCGGAAGTACTACGGCGCGCGCTTCGCGGTGCTGCTCACCGCGGTGATGTTCGGCGCGATGGTCGTCGCCGCGCTGATCGTCGACGGGCTCTTCTCGCTCCTGGGCCTCGTCCCGACGCACCGCCCGTCGATCGCGTCCGTCGCCGAGCGTCCGGTCACCTGGAACTACACGAGCGTGCTCGACATCCTGTTCGCCGTCGTCTTCCTCGCCCTGATCGGGCTCACGCTGCGCGGCGGAGAGACCGATCCCGTCTGCGGGATGGCCGTCGACCGTACCGGCCCGTCCTCGAGCTTCGACGGGAAGACGTTCCATTTCTGCGGCGCGCACTGCAAGCACACGTTCGATGCGAACCCGGAGGCATACGCATGAGCCACGGGTACGTCCGAACAGACCAGAAGGACGCGCTGCTCAAGCGCTTGAAGCGCATCGAAGGCCAGGTGCGCGGCCTGCAGAAGATGATCGAGGACGAGCGCTACTGCATCGACATCCTCACGCAGGTCTCGGCGACGACCGCCGCACTCGACGGTGTCGCGCTCGGGGTGCTCGAGGACCACGTTCGCCACTGCGTGCGCGAAGGCGGGGACGAGAAGGTCGGCGAGCTGATGGCCGCGCTCGAGCGCTTCGTTCGTTGAACCTGATTCGGCGTCAGCCGAACCAGATTCAAGGGTCACACGAGCCGTGAGGGTGGGCGAAACCCACGAATCTGGTTCGCTCCGCGAATCAGATTCCTACCGCCGCTGCCAGCGGTCGTTCCACGTCTCGCGCGTCACGCCGGTGAGGACTGCGCGTCGCACGAGCCGTCCGCGCGTGTCCTTGCCGACGATGCGCACGCGCATCGGGTTGTCGCCGAGCGGCAGCTCGAGCTGCGTCGCGCTGCCCGGCAGCTCGCGCCCGTCGCGCTCCACGTAGTCCCGCCGGATGTCGGGGCGCTCGGCGATGCGCACCTCCCACGAGGCGACGTCGCGGGCCGCGTTCCACTCGAGGACGAAGTCGCCCGTGCGGCGCACGTCGAGTGAGCCGCTGATCGTCGGCCGTGTGCCCAGCACGCGCACGGGCCGCGCAGCCGGCTCGGGCGGGGGCGGTTCGACGAACCGGGAGCGCGCCCGGTGGACCGCGACGACGCGCGCCAGCCGGCGCAGCGCGTCTTCCTCGTGCTCGCCTCCGACCGCGCGAATGCGCCGCTCGAACGCTGCGGCATCGACCCGCGAGCCGCGTGCGACGACGCGCCGGGCGTCGGCGATGATCCGGTCGTACTCGTTCATCAGGTCCCGCTCCGGCGCCGGCGAAGCCGGCACCCGCGCTCCTTGATGAGCTCCGTCGAGCCTACGCTCATTCGTCGAAGGTACCGCGGAGCCGCTTCGTCTGGCCGCGCCGCTTCTTCTCCTCCAGCCGGCGCTCCTTGGACGCGGCCGTCGGCTTCGTCGGGCGGCGCTTGCGCCGAACCTTCACGGCTTCGCGCAGCTGCTCGAGGATGCGCTCGGTCGCGAGCTCGCGGTTGCGGAGCTGCGACCGCTCGTCCTGCGCAACGGATCGCACGACCGGGCCGAGCTTCGCCAGCACGCGCTTGCGCTCGGCGTCGGTCAGTCCCGCGGACTCCTCGACGTCGAACAACGCCTCGGCGCGCGTCGAGCTCTTCTGGGCGTGCTGGCCGCCGGGACCGCTGCTCCGGGAGAAACGGAACGCGATCTCGGACCGAATAGACTCGACGTCCATGGCGGCAATTCTCCTGGACGTGGACGGCGTCCTGCACGTTTCAGGCGCACCCATCACAGGAGCCGCCTCCGCGATCAAGCGCTTGCGCGACGACGGGCACCGCATCCGCTTCGTGACGAACTCCACGACCAAGTCCCGTGTCCAGCTTGCGCAGCAGCTGCGCGACATGGGCGTCGCCGCCGAGGACGACGAGGTGCAGACCACGGGCGCGGTCGCAGCGCGGGTGCTCGCCGGCAAGCGCGTGCTCGCGTTGACGATGCCGGGCCTGCTCGACGACCTCGACGGGCTCCAGCTCGTGGGGATGAACGTCGACGCCGTGCTCCTCGGCGGCGCCGACGAGGGCGAGGAGACCGGTCGCGTGTTCTCGTACCTGAACCTGAACCGCGCGTTCCACGAGCTCGAGGCCGGCGCCGAGCTCTACTGCCTGCACAAGAACAAGTGGTGGCAGACCGCCGACGGCGCGCGGCTCGACGCGGGCGCGTTCGTCGCCGGGCTCGAGTACGCCGCCGACATCGAGGCGACCGTCCTCGGCAAGCCGAGCAACGCGTACTTCGCAGCGGCGCTCGACGCGCTCGACGCCGAGCCTGGACTGACCTGGATGGTCGGCGACGACCTCGAGGGCGACATCGTCGGCGCGCACAACCACGGCATGAAGACGATCCTCGTGCGCACGGGCAAGTTCCGCCCCGACGCGGTCGAGCGCTCGACGGTGCAGCCCGACGGGATCGT
>CAZDEX010000217.1:0-4060 GCA_964504405.1 uncultured Gaiellales bacterium
CTTCTTCGCGCTTGTGGTCTTCTTGGCGCTCGACGTCTTGCGCGCCGGTGTCTTCGTTCCACCCTCGAGCTTCGCGAGGCGCTTCTCGAGCTGGTTGATGCGCTTCTCCATGGCCTCGAGTCCGCGGACGCGCTTCGACAGGTCGTCGACGCGATCCTTCAGCTGCGTCGCGCTCTGCATGAGCTTGTGGGCGGTCGGGTTGGACGCGGCCTTGCCGAGCACTTCTTCGCCGAGGGAGGCGAGACGGTCGAGCGGGTTCTTGGTTGGCATAGCGACCCTTTCTCCGATCAGCGCACACGACTAACCGTGTACGTCAGCTGGTAGCACCCATGGACGTTCGACGGAGGACACGTGGAGCCTGCGGTGGACGCGTTCACGACGTGCCTGCCGAGGCCGAGGCCCCGCTGCGTGACCGTGATGGCGCCCGCGTAATCGTCGCCCTTCGGGTTGCCCACCTCGTTCGACCGCGGGCAGGGCAGCGTCGGCTTCCCCGGGCCGTCCCACCCGGGCAGCGCTCCGAAATCGCAGTCGCGCGCGAGCGTGACGAGCGTCCAGGGCCGGCCGCTGCGCACGACGAAGTCGACGCTCTGCGAGCCGCGGAAGACGGATCCGTCCCTGGCGGCGAGCGTCCCGGGCCAGCGGCCCCAGATGCCGTTCACGCTCCAGTAGACCTGCCACTCACCGGGCGATGAGGTGATCTGGCCGAGGAGCGTCGACTCGTTCTTGTACGGGCAGTCCGGCTTGTCGGGCGAGCAGCTCGGGTCCATCGCGCGCCGCACGAGCAGCTTGTCGAGATGGAGGCGCAGCTTCGTGCCGCCCGCGCCGACACGCACGAACTGCTTCGCGACGACGACGCGCGTGCCCGCGGGCGCCGCGATCGTGAACCGCGCCATGCCACCGGAGATCGCGACGGCGGGCGCGTCGACACTGCCGCGGTCGATCGCCGTCCACGTGCCGGGCCCGAGGTTCAGCGCGTAGTCCCCGTTGACGCTCAGCCAGTCCGACGTCGAGTGCGAGCAGGCCTTGAACTGCTCGGAGCCCTTCGTCCGGTGCGCGCACTCCGCCTGCATGCCCGCGGGCGTCGCGTCGGTCGACACGTAGAGGCGCGCAGCCGCGCCGTTGTTCGAGAACAGCGCGCGGAAAGGATGGAACTCGGTCTTCTCTCCCGTTCCCTGGTAGTGGTCGCAGTCCCACACCCACGAGCCGAGCGCCTGCACGCGGTCGCCGGGCTGCGGCCACGCCCAGAAGGGGATGTACGCCGACTCCCGCTCGAGATGGAGCGTCCCCTGCTCGGGCGTCGAGTCCCGCGAGACGCCGGTGAGGAAGTCGCTCGGCGAGTCGACGGTGACGTCGACGTTCATGTCGTACGAGTGATGCGTGATCGGGTCGTCGGAGCTCGCGACACGCACGGCGAGCAGGCCGAGCGGCCCCTTCACCGTGCCGCTCGCCCACCGCGGCGCCGGAGGGGGCGCACTGGCCGGGAAGTCCTTGTCGTTGACGTAGACCCAGTTCGGCGCGAACCCGGTGTAGATCTTCGTCGTGTCGCGCTGGCAGCCGTCCGCCAGCGCCTGGACGTTCGGGTCCGGCTTGACGTCGGCGAGCTTCCACGCCGCAGTTCCCGCCGCGAACGCGACCAGGAGCACGACGGCTGCGCTGCGCCTCACGGGTGGATTATCACCGGCGTGCCCGCGAGCGTCTCGTGGAAGACGCGCTGCAAGGTCGCGTTCGGCAGCCTGATGCACCCATTCGAAACGGCGTGCCCGATCGACCAGGGCTCGTTCGTGCCGTGGATCGCGACCGGGCCGCCCTGCGCCCAGCCGGTCAGCACGTTCGAGAACGCGGAGATGCCGATCGCGCCCGGACCGAACGGGCCGTGCGCGTCCGTCGGCACGAGCCGCTGGTTCACGTAGTAGCGGCCGATCGGCGTCGGCGTCGACGGCGAGCCGACTGCAACCGTCGCGGTCAGCTCGGGCTTACCGTTCCGGAAGAGGGTGAGCTGCCGCCGGGAGACGTCGACGACGATTCGCGTCGGCACCGTCTCGACGACCAGCGCGCGCGCGCGCACGAACGCCGTCTCGCCGTTCGGCTTCAGCGGAACCTGGACGCGGTACCAGCGCGGGGTGCAGTCGGCACGCACGACGGCGCCGACCAGCCCGAAGACCGTGGGATAGCCGTTGACGTTCGTCGGGCCGAAGCGGGCGACGACCGCTCCACCGGGCGCACCGTAGGCGATCGCACCGTGAGGCGCCGAGCCGGCGTACGCGGTGCGCGCCGAGCCGAGCGGGAGCAGCTCACCGTCGGTGCACTGCTGCACCTGCGCTCCGAGGACACCGGCCACGTCCGTGCCCCTGTGGGAGCCGCAGCCCGCAAGAAGCAGCGCGAGCAGGACCACGGGCAGTCGCTTCACGCGGGTAGAACGCGGAACCTGCCGATCTGGTCACCCCTCTACCCTCCCACTGTGATCGTCGCGCACCTCGATCTGGACGCCTTCTTCGCGGCGGTCGAAGAGCTGGAGAGCCCGGAGCTGCGCAGGGTCCCGCTCGTCGTCGGGGGCGACCCGAAGGGCCGCGGAGTGGTCGCAACGGCGAACTACGTTGCGCGGCAGTTCGGCATCCGCTCGGCGATGTCGTGCGCGGAGGCGTTCCGGCGCTGCCCGCACGCGGTGTTCACGCGGCCGCGGCACGCGCTCTACAAGGAGTACTCGCGTGAGGTGTGGACGACGATCCGCGAGATCGTCCCGACGGTCGAGCAGGCGGGAATCGACGAGGGGTACCTCGATCTCGGCGAGGTGGCGCCTGTGTTCGACGACGCGCGGGCGCTCGCCGAGGCGGTGCAGGCCGTCGTGCGCGCGCGCACGCGGCTCTCGTGCTCGCTCGGTGTCGCAACGTCGAAGGTCGTCGCGAAGGTCGCGTCCGACCGGCGCAAGCCCGGCGGGCTCACGGTGGTACGGCCGGGCACCGAGGCCGCGTTCCTCGCACCCTTCCCCATCCGCATCCTCCCCGGCATCGGCCCGCGCGCCGAGGAGCGGCTCGTCGCGCTCGGCATCACGACGATCGGCGACATCGCCGCGCTGAGCGACGACGATCTGAGGCACGCGATGGCGGGCAAGGTCGGCCGCGACCTGCGCGACCGGGCGCGTGGGATCGACCCACGCGCGCTCGAGGTGTCGACCGAACGCATCTCCGTCTCGCAGGAAGAGACGTTCGAACGCGACATCGCGGACCCGGAGCGCCTGCACGACGAGCTGCGCCGCATGTCGGAGAAGCTCGCGGCCCACGTGCAGGGACGCGGCCAGGTCGCGCGAACGGTGACGACGAAGGTGCGGTATCCCGACTTCACGATCCGGACGCGTTCGACCTCGCTCCCCGTCGGCACGGACGACGCGGCCCGGATCGGGGAGCTCGCATGCGCGCTGCTCGACCGGGCGCTCGCCGACCGACCGGGACCGCTGCGCCTCGTCGGCGTCGGGCTGTCGGGCCTCGAGGAGCACGTTCAACTTTCCCTGCCGGCCGGCGTCTGACTATTCACTGAATGCTTGCAGGGCTTTCACCCTTTCGAGCCACACGACGCCCGATGTCCGTCCTACTGTGAGAGTGAGATGAGCGCAGAGCACCCCGTCACGATCCACGAGCACGTCGCAAAGCGTGTTCACGTGCTGCTGCAGCGTGCCGGCATCCCGTACGAGATGGAGCAGCAGGTCTGTTCTTCCTGCAGCCGAGTTCTCGACGAGAAGCCGGTCAAGCGCGCCGCCGCTTAGGCGCGTAACGCTGCAGGTGCCTCGGCCGGCACCGCCGGCCGTCTCGGCGTTATCCATTCGAGCTCGCCCGACCCGCGTGGATCCTCGTCTCCCGCGTTCGGCCACAGTGCGCACGCCCGCTCCGCCTGCGCGGCGATCGTCAGCGACGGGTTGACGCCCAGGTTCGCGGCGACCGAGGAGCCGTCCATGACGTGGAGGCCCGGCGCGCCGAGCACGCGGTGGTAGGGGTCGAGCACGGTCCCGACGGCCGCGCCGCCGAGGATGTGGGCCGTCGTCGGCGTGCCGAGCACGACCTCGTTGATC
>CAZDEX010000218.1:0-4033 GCA_964504405.1 uncultured Gaiellales bacterium
AGCCGTACGACTTCCACATCTCGACCGAGCGCTTCCGCGCGTTCGGGATCGACTACGCGAACCTGTGGCACGAGGGCGGTCTGTACCGCGTCGTCGGTGGGCGGGAGGTGCGCATCGAGGCCGCCCCCGGCGGCGTCGACGTCCGGCCGCTCGACGACGAGACGCGCGCTATCGCCGAGAAGCTGCTGGGGCTCGAGTTCGACCTGCCGCCCTTCTACGGGTGGGCCACCGGCGATCCCGTGCTCGGGCCGATCACCGACAAGCTGCGCGGCTTTCGCCCGCCGCTGGGCGTCACGGCGTTCGAGACGCTCGTCACGTCGATCACGGCGCAGCAGGTCTCACTCTTCTCGGCGTTCGCGATCCGGAACCGCATGATCGAGCGCTTCGGCGTGCGCGCGGAGCACGCCTACGCCTTCCCGACGCGCGAACGGCTCGCCGCGGCGAGGGAGGACGACCTGACCGCCGTCGGCTTCTCACGACGCAAGGCGGAGTACGTGATCGGCCTCGCGCGCGGCGACGTCGACCTAGACGGCCTCGCGGCGCTGGACGACGACGAGGTGCGCGCCCGGATCGTCGCGATTCGCGGCCTCGGGCCCTGGACGGCCGAGTGGTTTCTCGCGCGCCACCTCGCACGGCCGAGGGCCTGGCCCGTCGGCGACATCGCGCTGCGCAAGGTCGCGCTCGATCTCTACGGTGTGACGGAGCACGAGCTCGGCCCAAGGCTCGCGCCGTTCCAGAACCTTTCGGCCCATTACCTGCTGACCGGAGCACGAACGCCATGACCATCCGCCGCGCCACCGAAGCCGACGAAACGACTCTCCGCGAGCTGTGGGAGGAGTTCGAGCGTGAGGTGCCCTATCCGTTCGGCGAAGGCGAGCCGTGGGAGGACGAGTGGCAGGACACCCTCGACGACATCCGCGGCGGAGGCGTCTTCATCGCCGAGGACGACGAAGGGCCGGTCGGCGTGGCGCGCATCGAAGCGCCGGTGCAGGGCCGCGCGCACGTGCCGCTCGTCTACGTGCGCCCGCGCGCGCGGCGGCAGGGCGTCACCAAGGCGCTGCTCGCGCAGTGTGTCGCGGACGCGAAGGCGCGGGGAGCCGAGCACGTGAGCCTCGAGGTGCTGACGTCGAACACCGAAGCGACCGCAGTGTGGCGCAGGCTCGGGTTCGTCGAGTACTCGCTCACCATGGCGGCGCCGCTCGCTGCGCTCCAGCAGAGGCTGGCGCAGGAGCAGCAGGGCGAGTCGCACGCGACGACCCACGTGCAGACCGACGACGAGACATCCGTGCAGCGCGCGATCGCGCAGTTCATCCCACGCCTCGAAGGGCCGGACGTGCACGCGGGCGACAGCTGGATCCGCGTCGCGGATCCGGTGCTCGACCGCGATCGCGAGTCGCACGGCCGCTTCGCGCGGGAGCTCTCGGAGCGGCTCGGCGCCGTGACGGTCGCGCTGGCGCTCGAGGGAGAGGTCGTGCGCTTTCGGCTGTACGAGCGCGGCCGGATGGTCGACGAGTACCTCTCGGTGCCGACGTACTACGGAGAGATCTCGAAGGGCGACGAGCTCGCGCTCGCCGCGAACCCGACGCTCGTCTCGCGGCTCACGGGCGCAGACCGCGACGAGGTGAAGCGCGTCGCGCGTACCGCCGCGTCGCCGGCCGAGCTCCCGCCCGCCGCCGAGCTGTACGCGCAGATCGCGGCGCTGATGAGGCTGGACGCATGAAGCTGAGCGACATCGCACTCGAGGAGCTCGCGCGCCGCATCGGCGAGGTGACGGTGCTCGACGTGCGCACGCGCGCCGAGTACGACGGAACGGCCGGCAAGCCGTGCGACCCGCGGCAGGGCCACATCCCCGGCGCGCGCAACGTCGACGTGTACCGGCTGATGGAGATGACGACGGACGAGCTTCACGCGGAGCTCGGGCTCGACGCCGGCGTCGAGATCGTCTCGTACTGCCACAGCGGCTCACGCTCGGCGATCGCGACGCAGGTCTTGCGCTCCCTCGGGTACGACGCGCGCAACTACGTCGGCTCGTGGCACGAGTGGTCGCGACACGACGACCTGCCGATCGAGACCTGATTCCGATTCGCGTCAGCGAACCGGAATCACGCGTTTCTCTCACGGTGAGCCGTGTGGGAACCCCTGAATCTGGTTCGGCTGCGCCGAATCAGATTCGGAAGCGGTAGACGTGCGCGTCGTGCGGGGCGAACCAGTCGCGGAACGCGCCGTCGGGCGGAAGCACGCCGCTCCACGCGATCTGCAGCGTCACCCCTTTTCCGTGAAGCGGAGCCTGATTCATGGCGCTCGCTCGGGGCGACCGGTCGCGTGACCCTGGAAGCTGGTTCGCTGAGGCGAATCAGATTCGACCCGCGCCGCGGCGACGAACGCGCGGCAGAGCGCGCGTCCGTGCACCTGCCACGCGGGGAGCTTCTCGTCGAGCTCCGCCGCGATCTCCTCGATGGGGCGCGACACGTCGTCGAACCAGGTCATCACATGGTCGCGCCGGATCTCCGGATGGAACTGCACCGCCCACGCGCGGTCGCCGATGCGGTACGCCTGCGGCACCGGCCCGGTTGCGAGCGGCGTCGCGGCGTCCGGGAAGTCGAACCGGTACGCGTTCGCGTTGAACGCCTCGAAACGGGGCGGCAGCACGCCCAGCACGGGATCGTCGCGCCCGGCGTCGGTCAGCTCCGTCTCGTAGAACCCGGCGAGCGTCGCGCCGACCGGCTGCACGCGCGCACCGAATGCGTGCGCGAGCGTCTGCGCGCCGAGGCACACGCCGAGCAGGGGCACCTCGCCCTCCACCCAGCGCCGCAGCGCGTCGTACTCCTCGTGCAGCCACGGGTGCTGCAGCTCCTCGCCGACATTCTGGTCGCCGCCGAAGACGATCACCGCGTCGACGTCCTGGGGCGGGGAGCCCTGGGAGCGAATGTCCCACTCCACGAGCTCGTGCCCGTCCTCGGCGAGCACCTCGCCGAAGAGCTCGGGCCCGGCGTCCCGGCTGTGGATGACGGCGAGAACGCGCATCACGCTGTTGGAACGTTCTCCTCGTCCAGCAGCTTCCGCAGGAGCATCGCGCCCGCCGGGGCCTGCGCGACGCCATTCGTCTGGTTGTTGTTGTTGAAGAACGCGTAGGCCTCCTGGGACTCGTTCGACAGCTCGCGCAGCGGGCCGACCCACTCGCGCAGCTCCTCGTCGTCGTAGGTGTAGTCGAAACGCCGGGCCGCCGACCCGCCGCGCGCGTTCCAGGTGCCCGCGTTCCGCCCGTGGAAGCGCACGTAGGCGACCGGCGAAGTCACGGCGACGAGCGTCTCCGGGACGTTCCCGGCGTCCACCTTCGGCGCGTCGACGACGACCCAGCTGATCTCGCGCTCCTCGAGCCAGCGCAGCAACTCCTTGCGAACGTTCTCCGCGAACCACGACCGGTGGCGCGGCTCGAACAGCATCATGTCGTCGCCGAGCTGCTCGTTCGCCCACTCGAGGTAGTCGAGGGACGAGGGCTTCCACACGACATACGGTGGCATCTGGAAGAGGATCCCGCCGAGCTTGCCCGCGTCGCGCAGCGGCGCCAGCGATGCGAGGAACTCCTCGAATACCTTGGCGCGCAGCTCACGCGGCGGCCGGTCGACGCGGCCGCGGTCGTCCACCGGCAACCCTTCCCGCAGATCGGGCGGGACCTGCTCGAGCTTCACCGGATGGCGTGTCATCAGGCCGAACGCCTTGATGTGCATCACGAAGTCGTCCGGCGTGCGCTCCGCCCAGCCGAGCACTGTTCGCGAGGTGGGGACGCGGTAGTACGTCGAGTCGACCTCGACCGTCGAGAACCGCTCCGCGTAGTAGGCGAGGCGCTCCTTGGCCGGTGTCCCGTCCGGGTACCAGTGCTTCGAGAGCGCCTCGTCCGCCCACGAGCACGTGCCGATGCGGACGGGTGCTGCCACGTCGAGAGGATACGAGGAGGGGCCCCGCGCGGGGCCCCCTCCCCTCGTGCGACTACTTCGACTAGCCCTTGACCGTCGCGGTGGCGGAGATCGTCTCG
>CAZDEX010000219.1:0-4029 GCA_964504405.1 uncultured Gaiellales bacterium
CAAGAGCGGGTTGTCGAGCAGGTAGATCTGGCCGACTGAGAGGTAGTTCGCGGCCCGCCAGTAGGCGTCGAGCAGGTCGAGCTCGCTCATCCCGCGAGCGTACCGCGGCCGGCCCGGATCTCCTCGTCGAACACGGCGGCGCCCTCGAGCGCACGGCGGACCGGGCACGTCAGAGCGACGTTGTGGATCCGCCCGAGCTGATCCGTGTCCAGGTCCGACTCGATCTCGATCTCCACGAAGAAGCGTCGTGGCGTCGCGCGGTGGTCGTACTCGACCGAGACGGCGACGTCCCCCAGCTCCCACTCCTTCGTGCGTCCGTACATCGCGATGTGCGTCGAGACACACGCCGCGAGCGCGGCCGGCAGGAGCTCGTGCGGCGATGGCGCCGCTCCCGACCCACCGATCCCGATCGGCTCATCCGTCGCGATGTGGTGGACGCCGTCGATCTCGATGTTCTGCAGGAGCGTGCCGGGAACGCCTCGGGCGACCGCATGAAGGCTCATCTGGCTCCTCCGCGGGCGCCCAGCATTGCGAGCACGAACAGGACGAGCGCCAGCCACGCCAGGACGATGCTGACCATGAGACCGTGCATCACGACCTCCTTTGCCGTTGGACACCTCTTCACGGTCGCCCCTGCGCGGCGCCCCCGACGCGGCTCGCGAGCCGGAACCGAACTCCGACCGCTTCGAGCGCACGCTGCTCCTGCGGCAGCGGGTCTCGGCCGATGCGGTATGGCGCGATCGCGTAGCGGACGAGGCCGCCGACCTCCTCGCGGCCGTCGAAGACCGTCACGTCGTGGCCCCGCGCCGCAAGCTCCGCCGCGCACGCGAGCCCGGCAGGGCCGGCGCCGACGACCGCCACGTGCCGGCCGGTCGGCGCGCCGCGCGAACGCAGCGGCACGTCGTGCTCGAGCGCCCAGTCCGCGGCATACCGCTGGAGCGCCGCGATCCGGATCGGCGGCCGCCCTTCGTGGGCGAGCACGCAGGCGCCCTCGCACAGCACTTCGACCGGGCAGACACGTGCACAGCTGCCGCCGAGTGGGTTGGCTGTGAAGATCGTCTCTGCCGCAGTGAGCACGTCGTCGGACGCGAGGGCGTCGATGAACCCCGGCACGTCGACCTGCGCAGGGCAAGCCGACGTGCAGGGCGCGACGGCGTACGGCCCTCCGCAGGCGAGGCAGCGATCGGCCTCGAGCAGGACGTCGTCGCGATCGAGCGGCGGCCGGAGCTCATCCATGTGGGAGATCGAGGGCTCGTAGGCGACGCTCATCGCACCGAGTCTCCGCCGCGACCGCCGGCGGGGCATCGGCGCGCACGCGGATCGCTGCGCGGGAAACCCGCACCCGAATCAGCGTCCCGCCGGATGAACCGGCGCCGCGCAGACAGCATGCTGGCAGCACGCAACAGGAGGTACTGCCATGTCCATCGCCGCGTGCGTCCACGACATCGAGATCGACGCTCCGGACGGCGCCGGCGCCGTCGACCTCGAGCACCGTCTCTGGTACCTCACCCCGACGACCGTCGGGCGGGGCCGGGACTGGATCGTCGAGATTTCCGGGCCCGCGAGCCTGGACGAGGTCGAGGCCGTCGTGCGCGCGTGGCTCGACGACATCGGCTGGCCGTCGACCGCGATCCGGTTCGACGGCCGGGTGTACCGCGTCGAGGGCAGGCACGCGCACTGTCCGATGCAGGTGCCGACGCACTACGACTTCATCGGTTGACCGCAGCTCGAATGAGCTACCGCAGCACGCTGACGAACGCCAGCGCGACGACGGTCAGCGCGATCACGGCGGTCGTCAGGCGTGCCGCCCACGCGCTCACGCTCCCGATGCGCAGCTCGCCCATCAACGATTCGTCTCGCGCAAGGTGGACGATCAGCGCGAGGAACGGCAGCAGGAGCACTGCGTTGAGCGCCTGGCTGAGGAACAGGATTTGGACGAGCGGCGCGCCCGGCACGAGCACGATGGCCGAGGCAACGCCGATCATCGCGACGTAGGTGGCGAAGAACAGCGGCTCGGTCCTCGGGTTGCCGCTGACCTTGCCCTCGAGCCCGACCGACTCCGACACCGAATACGACGTCGAGAGCGGCAGGATCGCGGCGGCGAGCAGTCCGGCGCCGACGAGCCCGACCGCGAACAGCGTCGACGCGAGATGGCCGGCGAGCGGCCTGAGCGCGGCCGCGGCCTTCGCCGCGTCGTCGATGTGCGTGTGCGTGCGGTGCAGCGTCTCGGCGCACGCCACGACGACGAAGAAGCCGATCACCCCGGTGGCCACGGCGCCGGTCACGACGTCGATCCGCTCGAACGTCCAGTCCCGCGCGCGGAGCTTCTTGTCGACGGCATAGGACTGGATGAACGCAAGTCCCCACGGAGCGAGCGTGGTGCCGAGCGTTGCGGTGGCGACCAGGATCGCATGCCGCCCGAACGGCAACTCCGGGACGACGAGGCCGCGCGCAGCCGCGCTCCAGTGCGGATGCGCAAGCAAACCCGACGCGATGTAGGTGGCGAACACCGACGAGAGGAGCAGCAATACGACCTCGACGCGATGGAACGTCCCTGCGACGACGAGGGAGGTCACCGCGACGGCCGCGACCGGAACGCTCGCGTAACGGGAGACCCCTGCGATCTCGAGGCCGGCGGCGATGCCCGCCATCTCGGCCGCCGTCGTGCCGAGGTTCGCGGCGACCAGGAGACCGGCGGTCAGGTACCCCGTCCTCACGCTGTACCGCGCCCGCACCACGGCGACGAGCCCCTTGCCCGTCGCGATCCCGAGCCGCACCGTCAGGTCGTAGAAGAGCGCCAGGGCGAGCGTCGAGACGAGCAGCGTCCAGAGCAGCGTGTAACCGAAGTCCGCGCCGAGAATCGAGTAGGTCGTGATCCCCGCCGGGTCGTCGTCCGACAACCCGGCCAGGACGCCCGGCCCGACGACTGCCACGAGCGCGAGCAGCGGGCCCCGCTCGCGCGCCCACAGGCGCCGGGCCTCGGCGTCAGGCCGGAACAGCGAGTGACGCCCCCATCTTCTCTGCGAGCTCGACGAGCCGTGTCGCATAGCCCCACTCATTGTCGTACCAGGCGATGACGGTGACTTGCGTCCGCCCCACGACCGTCGTGAGCCCGGCGTCGAACACTGCGGAGAACGGCGACCTGATCACGTCGGACGAAACGAGCGGCTCCTCGGAGTATGCGAGGAGCCCGGCCAGGCGGCCGGTCGCCGCGTTCACGAACAGTGCATTCACCTCGTCGACGGAGGTCGGGCGCTCGACCTCTACGGTGAGATCGATGAGCGAGCCGGTGAGGACCGGCACGCGCGCGGCGAAACCTGCGAGCTTGCCTGCCAGCTCCGGGACGACTCGGCCGATCGCGGTCGCCGCACCGGTCGACGTCGGGATGATGTTGGCCCCGCCGGCGCGGGCGCGCCGCAGATCCTTGTGCGGTAGGTCGACGAGCTTCTGGTCGCCGGTGTAGGCATGGATGGTCGTCATCACGCCGTGCCGGATGCCGAGACCCTCGTGGAGGACCTTCGCGACGGGCGCGAGGCAGTTCGTCGTGCACGACGCGTTCGAGATCACGTGGTGGGTGAGCGGGTCGTAGCTCTCGAAGTTCACGCCGAGCACCACGGTCGCGTCGACCTCCTTGCCCGGCGCCGAGACGATCACCTTCTCCGCGCCTGCGGCGAGGTGGCCCGCCGCGCCGTAGCGCGCGCGGAACTTCCCCGTGCGCTCGAGTGCGACTTCCGCTCCGACCCGCACCCAAGGGATCTCCTCGGGCGACGAGGCGGCGAAGACGGAGATGCGCTGCCCGTCGACGAGGAGCGCGCCGCCGTCCACCTCGATCTCGCCGGGGAAGGACCCGTACACCGTGTCGTGCCGCCGGAGATGCGCGAGCGTCCGCGCATCGGCGACGTCGTTGATCCCGACCCACTCGACCGCGGCCTCGCGCTCCCATGCGGAACGAAACGCGCAACGGCCGACACGGCCGAACCCGTTGATGCCCACGCGCGTGCCCATGCCTCCTCCTCTCAGACGAGCGCC
>CAZDEX010000220.1:0-4010 GCA_964504405.1 uncultured Gaiellales bacterium
AGGCCGTCCGGATAACCGTTGCCGTCCCACCGCTCGTGGTGATGGCGCACGACGGCGATGCCGTGGCCGTCGAGCATCTTCACGCCGGCGAGGATCTGCGCGCCGAGCGCGGCGTGACCCTCCATCACGCGCCGCTCACCTGCGGTCAGCTTGCCCGGCTTGTTCAGGATCTGGTCGGGGATCCCGACCTTTCCGATGTCGTGCAACAGATAGCCGAACTCCGTGCTCGGATCGAGCAGCAGCTCCGGCGCGACCTCCTCCGTCAGTGCCAGCGCGTAGCGCTGCACGCGGATCGAGTGCAGGCCCGTGCTGTGGTCGCGCGACTCGAGCGCGACGGTCAGCGCGCCGAGCGCCTCGCGGTACGAACGATCGAGCGTGCGCCGGTGACGGCGCTCGACCTCGAGCAAGCGGCGCACATCCCCGGCATAGAGGAGCAGCTGGTCGTCGCGCGACCCCCGACGCGCTTCGGCGAGGAGCGGCGTGCCGCCGGCTCCGGCTGCACTCTCGACGGCGGCGAGAAGATCGAGCGGGCTGAACGGCTTCCGCACGACGAACGCCGCCCCCGCGTCTTCGCCCGCTTGGCTCTGGAGCGTGCCGCCGGTCAGCAGCACGATGCCGATGTCGCAGGTCTCGACGCTCGCCTTGAGCTCGCGCGTGAAGGTGACGCCGTCGGTGCCCGGCAGGCCGACGTCGAGCACGATCACGTCGGGCCGGCGGCGCGCGATCGCAGCGCGCGCATGCTCGACGTCGTGCACTTCCTCGACCGTCGTGTCCGGGCGATCGAACGTCGTGCTGAGCAGCACACGGAGCTTCTCGTCGTCGTCGACCACGAGAACGTGCAGCTTGCGGCTCGTTGTTCCGTCCTTCATTCCACCTCCTGTCAACTGCCGCAGCTGACGCACACCTCGCCTTACCCGCGAAACGCGCGGTTGACGCAGCCGACAACGCAGGTTCCCTCGTTCGAGTGATGGGTAGGCTGGCCCCATGACCAACGCCACGATGCAGACAAACCAAGGAACCATCGAGCTTCAGCTCTTCGACGAGGACGCTCCGAAGACCGTCGAGAACTTCAAGAAGCTCGCGCAGGACGGCTTCTACGACGGTGTCATCTTCCACCGGGTCATCCCGGATTTCATGATCCAGGGCGGCGACCCGACCGGCACCGGCAGCGGTGGCCCCGGCTACCAGTTCGAAGACGAGTTCAACGACCACAAGGTGGAGCGCGGCGCGCTCGCGATGGCGAACGCCGGCCCGAACACGAACGGCTCGCAGTTCTTCATCGTCACCGCCGACGCGTGCCCGTGGCTCGACGGCAAGCACACCGTCTTCGGCAAGGTCACCTCGGGCATGGACGTCGTCGACGGGATCTCGAACGCCGAGACCGGGCCGGGCGACAAGCCACGCGAGGAGATCCGGATCGAATCGGTGACGCTGGCCTGAGCGCCGTCGGTAGCCTGGGAGGCAATGGACAATGAGACCGCCGGCGGGCAGGAGACCGAGATCAAGTGCCCGCACTGCAAGAAGACCTTCAGCGCGTCGCTGATGGCCGGAGCGGCGGAGCGCTACCGCGGGTTCAAGTGCCCGCACTGCCGTCTTTTCGTGCCTGCGGCCCGAATCAAGGGCTAGCGCCTCCCTGCCGATAGACCCGGGGTGGCACTCGACGCCGCCCTGCCCGCGGTCGCCCGCCCGTTCGCTCTCGCGCGCGGGCTGACGGCCCGTGTCGCGCTGACCCTCGTCGTCGCGGGCTCGTTCACGGCGCGCGCGGTCGCGTCGGCGGGCCACCCCGCCCCGCGGTACTTCCCCGATGAGTACCTCTACCTGGCGTTCGCCCGCGCGCTCGGGTCCGGCCACGCCCCTGAAGTGCGCGGCGAGGCGGCGCACTTCCCTGCGCTCCTCGCACCCGTCCTCGCCGCGCCGTTCCAGGCGCTCTTCTCGCCCGAGCTCGCCTACCGGCTGACGCAGGCCGAAAACGCGCTCCTCATGTCGCTCGCCGCGGTGCCCGTCTATCTGCTCGCGCGCAGGCTGCGCCTGCCCTCGCGCTACTCGCTCGCGTGCGCGGTCTTCGCCGTCGCGCTCCCGGATCTCGTCTTCGCCTCGTACACGCTCGCCGACCCTGTCGCGTACCCGTTCGCGCTCGGCGCGATCGCCGCCGGCGTGTGGGCGATCGACAAGCCGTCTCGGCGCGCACAGCTGCTCTTCCTCGCCCTCGCGTTCCTCGCGACCTTCGCGCGCGTGCAGTACGTCGTGCTTCCCGCAGCATTCGTGGTCGCCGCTGTCGCGGTCGATCGTAGGCGCGTCTTCCGCACGCAGCGCCTTGCACTGATCTGCATGGCAGTGCCGCTCCTCGGGGTGCTCGCGCTCGGCCCGAGCCGCCTGCTCGGCTACTACTCGAGCGTCGGGAACCTGCACGTCGGCGGAAAGCTCCTGACGTGGGCCGCGACGGATCTGTTCCTCCTCGCGTTTGCCTCCGGCGTCGTGCTCGTGCCGGGCGCGGTCGTCGCGCTCGCGCGTGCGCGCGGACGCACGGAGTCCGCCTTCGCGGTGTTCGTCGCGGTGTTCGCCGCGGGCCTGCTGCTGGAGGCCGCGCTCTACGCCTCGAACGGGTCGCTGCGCTTCCAGGAGCGCTACCTGTTCGCGCTGCTGCCGCTGCTGCCGGTCGCGTTCGGCCTCTACCTGAAGCACGGCCGCCCGGCGCGCGTCGCGGTCGCGCTCCTCTCGGTGCTGTTGTTCGTTGCGTCTGCGCGCGTCCCGCTCGCCGGCTACGCCCAGGCCGCCGGCAAGACCGACTCGCCGTTCCTCACCGCCGTGTTCCAGCTCGAGAAGCACCTCGGCACGGCGGGCGGGTCGATGGTGTTCGCGCTGCTGGCTGCGCTCGCTGCGGCCGGCGCCGTCCTCGTGTCGCGCCGGGGGGGCGGCACGTACGCGCTCGGCGCCGCGTTCGCATTCGTGCTCGCAACGTCGCTCGGCGCGATCGTGAACGACAGCCACAACGCGCGCCAGGTGCGCCATGACTACCTCCCGCAAAACCCCTCCTGGGTCGATGCGAGCGGCGTGCGCGACGTGACGTTGCTGCAGACGGTCGGCTCGCCGCCGGACCGCTCCGTCGAGCAGCTCTACTGGAACCGCTCGCTGACGCACGAGGCGCTCCTGGGTGACGCCCTCCCGACCGACGTCTACGCGGCGCCGCGCGTGCGGGTCGGCGCGAACGGAGCGCTGCAGGGTGTCGGGCCGAACGTGCTGCTACAGGAATACGCGGCCACGGTCGAATTCGCGAACGCCACGCTGGTCTCTCGGGCCGGCACGTTCTCGCTGTGGTCGGCCGAGGGGACGCCGCGGCTCGCGCTCCTCGAAGCGGGGCGCTACTCCGACGGCTGGCTCTCGCGCTCGGGCCGCTTGACCGTCTGGCCGGACGCCGCGGGCAAGACGCGCGGCACGGTTCGCTTCACGCTCTCGTTGCCGCCCGATGCGCAGCCGACGACGATCGCCTTCGGCAAGGCGAACTACGACGTGCAGCCCGGCGAGAAGACGACCGTCGTCTACACGATCGACACCCGCGGCCCCTGGTCGCTGCCGTACACGCTCACGCACGGCGGCAACACGAGCGGCGACCTTCGCCTGCTCAGCGTGCTCTCGTCGCCGCCGGTGCTCGAGCGCGCCGGCGAGCCGGTGCAGCGCCCGACGGCGACGGCCTGACTCCTGAACCTGGTTCGCTATGCGAGCCAGGTTCACCGGGCTGCGAACTGCGTGCCGGCGTGCGTTGGTTCGGTCATGACCAGCACTGGTCATGACCGATGCGAGTAGCCGGACTCCTCACGTTCGACGCGAGCGGCGGCTTTGCCGCCGGTCGCTAGACGCGCGAAGCAAGATGTCGGAGAGGGGGCCAACGGGGGAGAACCGAAGGTGCTCCCCCGTACTTTTAGACGCAGTCGCGCAGAGCCTGTGCTTCGGGCAGCGACTCGAGCTTCTTCAGCGTGTTGTTCTCGATCTGGCGGATGCGCTCGCGCGTGACG
>CAZDEX010000221.1:0-3997 GCA_964504405.1 uncultured Gaiellales bacterium
CGACGAGCGCAGGGCCATGCGACTCGCCGGCCGAGGAGAGACGGAGGGACATGCGGAGAGACTAGAGACTTGATGTGGAATTCACGCACGCCTGGCTGGTGGCTCAGACGCGGCGCATCTCGCCCGGGTCGGGCTTGAACGTAGGCACCGCTATGCCCTGCGCCCGACCCGAACGACCTGCTTGGTCTGAGCCATCCCCAGACGCACGCAATCCCACATCAAGCCCTAGGCAGAGAGCGGGACGAGCGTGTCGCGAAACGCGATCGCGACGGCCTGGGCCCGGCTGCGGACCCCCAGCTTGCCGAGGATCCGTTCGATGTGCGTTGCGACGGTCTTGGGACTGATCTCGAGCCGGGCGGCGATCTCGGTCTGCGTCAGCCCCTCGGCCAGGCGGGTCAGGATCTCGAGCTCCCGAGGGGTCAGAGTGGAACGCACCGCCGTCCTGCGCGCTCGATCGAGGAGCCGATCGAGCCGGGCGACGACCTCACGGGGATCGAACGGCTTGACGACGTACTCATCGGCGCCGAGCAGCAGCCCGCCGACCCGGTCGTACTCCTCTGTGCGATCGCCCGACACGAAGACGATCGGGATAGACGGCCCATAGAGACGTCGCAACTCACGACACACCTCGTATCCGGACACGTCGGGGAGGTTCACGTCGAGCACGGCGGCGCGCGGCGGGTCGACCGTCGCCCGCGCCAGCGCTTCCGAGCCGGAGGACGCTGCGCACACCTTGAGGCGCGCATCGGCGAGCGCCTCGCGCAATAGGTGAACGATCGCAGGATCGTCGTCTGCGACGAGCACCGGGCCGCAGGTGGCACGGTTGCCTGTCATCCAGCTCCCCCGTCTCGAACGTCCTTCTCCGAGACCCCGCAGCGATCTTCCTTCTTCCATTGCCCTGATGTCAACGCCGTAGGCAAATCGCCCTACGGCCTTTACCGAATTGACCTCTCGTCCCTCCCGTTCGACCCTTGGTCCGGGATCATCAACAGGGAGGGAAGTCGGCATGAAACGAGTTCTCACAGTCTGCGCCGTGCTGCTGTGCGCCTTCGTCTGGGCGGGGGCCGCAGGGGCGGCGAACGGCGACAACCTGAGAACGATCACGGCGGACACGAGCGGGACGGCTTGTCCGAGCATCGGTACGGGCCTCGCGTTCGACGGGACGAATCTGCTCCTGTCGTGCTGGTTCGACAACAAGATCGTTGCGATCAACCCCGCAAACGGCTCGCAGGTGTCGATCCACACGATCAGCGGGGCGTCCGGCTTCGGCGCACTCGCCTGGGACAACGGCCGCGGCCTGCTCTGGGCCTGCCAGGACGCGGGGTCGGAGGTCGGCACGATCAACCTGACCACCAACACGTTCACCCCGGTGTTCAACAGCCTAGGGTGCACGGACGGCCTGGCATACGACGGAAGCGACGACACGATCTGGTCGAGCGCGGACGTCTCGCCCACGGACGAGCACTACACGCCGACGGGCACGCTGATCATGTCGTTCGTGAACGGCGGCAAGATCGGCGGTTGCGGGAACTCGGGCATCGCGGTGGGCGGCCCGAACCTGTACCTCGCGAACGACGGCTGCTCGCAGATCTACACGGTGGCGAAGGACTTCTCCACCTCGACGTTGTTCGCCTCGTTCCCGAGACGGCTCGAGGACTTGGAGTGCGACAACGTCACCTTCGACCCGGTCGGCGCGATCTGGTCCAAGGACGCGTACGACAACATCCTCAACGCGTGGGAGATCCCTGCGGGGAGCTGCCTCTTCGGCGGCGGCCGCAGCGCGATCACGCTTTCCCCGCCCGACGCGACGAACGACGTCGGGACGACGCATACGGTGACGGCCAACGTCTCCGACCGCAACGGCCCCGTCGCGGGCGCGAGTGTGCTCTTCACCGTCTCCGGTGCGAACACCGCGTCTGGTACGGGCACGACCGATGCGAGCGGCAACGCGTCGTTCACCTACACGGGAACGCACGCGGGTGACGACACGATCACCGCCTGCTACGACAAGGACAAGAACGGCACATGCGATCCGAGTGAAGCGGTTGCCACGGCTACCAAGCACTGGATCGTTCGCAACGCCGATCTGGCTGTCGTGAAGACCGGGCCGGCCTACGCGGCGAATGGCGGCCCGATCACGTACACGATCACGGTCACGAACAAGGGGCCGGCGACCGCGCACAACGTCGTCGTGTCGGATCCGATCCCGGCATCCATCTCGAGCGCTTCGGCGACGCCGTCCCAGGGGAGCTGCTCGGGCAGCTTCACGTGCGACCTCGGCGACATCGCTTCGGGCTCGTCGGCGACGATCACGATCCATGGAACGGTGTCGACCGGCGATTCGAGCGTGTCGAACACCGCATCCGCCTCGTCGGACAACCCCGATCCGGACACGTCGAACAACAGCTCCACGACCACGGCGACCGTCTTCACGTTGGGCGCCGGAGGCGGGGCGTTCGTCGTCGGAAACCAGAGCGCGGTCGGCTCGGTCACGTTCTGGGGCGCTCAGTGGTGGAAGCTCAACTCGCTCACCGGCGGTAGCGCGCCCGCGGCGTTCAAGGGCTTCGCACGGGGTGCCGCGAGCCCGGCGTGCGGTGCCAACTGGACGGCGGCTCCGGGGAACAGCTCGCCGCCGCCGGCCGCACCGCTCCCGGCACTGATGGGAGTGATCGTCTCGAGCTCGATCTCGCAGTCGGGCTCGACGATCTCCGGAAACACGGTGCACATCGTGATCGTGCAGACCAACCCAGGCTACGACGCGAACCCCGGCCATGCGGGCACGGGGACGGTCATCGCGACCTACTGCTAGTCGGTAGCCGAAATACCGGCCGCCGCGCGCGCCTACACTCGGGCGCGCGTGGCGGTCGCCCTTCAGATCCTCGCGAGGGGTTCGCGGCCGGTGCGGTGTACGGCCTGGTCGCGGTCGGCCACGCGCTCGTGTTCCGGCTGACCGGCGTTGGTGCATTTCGCGTTCGGGCTGTTGCCTTCGCGTGGCGCGGGCAGTCGATGTACGTCTATCGCAACGCCGCGCGTCCGGCGCCGCCGCCTCTCGCAGCCGGGCCGGCCCTTCGCAACGGGCGGGGCATCGGAGAGACGCTCATGTGGCTTGTGGCCCTGCTCGTCGTCGCCGCAGCGGCGCTCGTCGCGTGGACTAGAGCCTGAGCGCGTTGCGCATCGCGTCGACCGGCGGCTCGAGCCCCGTCCAGATGCGGAAGCTCGCCGCGCCCTGGCGAACGAGCGCCTCGAGCCCGTCGACGACGACGCATCCCGCCGCGCGCGCTGCAGCGACGAGCGCGGTCTCCTCCGGGCCGTAGGCGAGGTCGACGACGGTCTGCCCCGCGACCGGCCGGACGAGCAGCTCGTCGCGTACCGGAGTCGCGTTCACGACCAGGTCGCAACCGGACGCGTCGGGCGGCCACTCGCCGGAACGCGAGTAGAAGCGCGTGTCGTCGGGCAGCGCGGGCGCGAGCGTGCGCGCCGCGCCGCCCGCGCCGATCACGCACGCCCGGTGCGCCTCGATCCCGGCGAGGATCTCCCTGTCGGTGTTGAAGCCGAGCACGCGACCGTCGCGAAAGACGATCGTGTTCACGGCGTCGCCTTCCGCCTCGTCGCAGGCGGCGACGACCGCCTGCTTGTGCGGGATCGTCACGTTCGCGCCGGCGAAGGCGAGCACGCCCAGCGCGGTGACCGCTGCTACGGCGTCCTCGACGTCGAACGCCGAGTAGTGCCAGTCGAGCGCGCGCGCTGCGAACGCTGCGTTCTGCATCCGCGGCGAGAGGGATTGCGCAACGGGATGGCCGAGGAGGGCGACGTGGGCGGTCATCCGGGTGGGTTGCTCGTTGACAGGGTGCGATCGGTGGTGCGAGACAAGGACGCAGTATCGCGCCGCTGAGCGCGGCCTGGCGACTCAGCGTCCTACCCGGGTGGCCGCCCAATGCACGCCTAGATGGTTGATCGGTAATTCACGGCCGACGCCGTGATCACCGGATAGCAGGGA
>CAZDEX010000222.1:0-2289 GCA_964504405.1 uncultured Gaiellales bacterium
TCCTCTCGACCCTCTTGCTCTTCAGCGCGTTCTCCGCGACGTTCTCGTTCGTCTCCGTGCGCATCGCGGATATCGGCGGTGGCCTGTTCCTCGTCGGCTTCGCGACCGCGCTCCAAGCTGCGGCAGAAGTGCCGGTGATGCGGGCGACCCCGCGACTCGGAGACGTGCTCTCGCATCGCGCGATGTACGTGACGGGGTGCGCGTTCTTCGCCGTCGCCTTCGCAGCGTGGGCCTTCCTCGACTCCGCGGTGCCGATCGCGCTCGTCAAGCTCGTCGCGGGCATCGGGTTCGCGCTCGCGTATGTCGGGTCGGTGGTCGTCGTCGACGACCTCGCGCCGGCGATCCTGCGCGGCACCGCCCAGGGGATCGCGCGTGCGGTGGCGTTTGGGCTTGCTGCGATCGTCGGGTCGCTGGCCGGTGGCGCGGTGTACGACTACGCCGGGCCGCGGGTGCTCTTCCTCGGCTGCGCGGCAGCGGCGATCGTCGCCGGCGCAGGAGTCTGGACTGCGACTACCAGGTGAGGTTCTTCGACCAGGACATGATGTGTCCACTGTAGGCGCGGCACTCGGCCCACCGCGTCGGCCGCGCTGATGATTCGGCCTCGCCCGTGCGGAGTCCCCCTTTCGGGGCCGCCTATGATCGAGTCATGGATCCGGAAGAGCTGACCGCGGTCGACCAGCCCGTGCGCGCGGAGCTGCCGGCGGCCACACGCATGGGCGCCGTGCACCTCACGGTCGCCGACCTCGACCGCTCGCTCGCCTACTACGAGCAGCAGATCGGCCTGCTCGTGCACACGCGCGGCGGTGGGCGCGCGACCGTCGGCGCCGGTGGGGAGGACCTGCTCGTTCTGACCGAGGAACCTGGCGCCCGGCCGGCCGACGGGTACGCGGGGCTCTTCCACTTCGCGCTCCTCGTGCCGCAGCGGGCGGACCTCGCGCGCTGGCTCGCGCACGCGGCGCGCGACCGCGTCGCGCTCAGCGGGCTCTCCGACCACTGGGTGAGCGAGGCGATCTACCTGCGCGACCCCGACCACCACGGAATCGAGATCTACGCGGACCGTCCGCGCGAGCTGTGGGAGGGAGAGGTCGGCCGGCGATTGACGACGCTGCCGCTCGACGTCGAGGATCTGCTGCGCGAGCTCGACGACCCGGCGACGGAGCCCTTCGACGGGCTCGCCGACGGCACCGTGATGGGGCACGTGCACCTGTGCGTGAGCGAGATCGCGTCGACGAACGCCTTCTATCGCGACCGGTTCGGCTTCGCCGTCATGGCCGAGCTCGGAGACCAGGCGACGTTCCTCAGCGCCGGCGGCTACCACCACCACCTCGGCGGCAACACGTGGCAGAGCGCCGGTGCGCCCTCTGCGCCCGAAGGTCACGCACGGCTGACGCAGATGACCGTCGTCCTGCCGGACGCCGCGTCGCTCGACGCCGCCGCTGCGCGGGTCGGGGGCCGCGAGGTGCGCGACCCGTCGGGCATTCCTGTGGTGCTCGCGGCGGCGTAGCCGCCGTTAGGCTTCCGCCCGATGGCAGTCGAGGAACGGGCCGAGGAGCCGCTCGAGGGCGCACCGCGCGACCTCTCCGGGGTCTACCGCTACTACGAGCTGGCGAAGCGCGCCGAGTGGCAGGTCAAGGACCTGCCGTGGGGCGAGTTGCCGCCGATCCCCGAGTACAAGGGCTCGCCGCATAAGCTCGCGCGGCGCAAGGACCTCTGGCGGTCGGTGATCACGCAGCAGCTCCAGGCCGACGAGCTCGCCGTCGAGATGGCGACGCAGCTGTTCGCGATCGCGCCGGATCACGAGGCGCGCCTCTACTACACGACGATGGTGCAGGACGAGTCGCGCCACACCGAGGCCTGGCTGAAGCTGATCCACGAGGCGGGCGGGATGGCCGAGCGCGACCCGTACCTCGACCAGCTCGCACAGCAGGTGCTGCACGCGGACACGATCGAGGAGAAGGTGTTCCTGATGCAGGTCTTCTACGAGCGGCTGATCATCCCGCGCTTCCGGATGATCGCGCGCTCCTCGCGCGGCACGATCCTCGAGGATCTCTGCAACCGACTGACGATCGACGACGGCATCCATCACGGCGCGGGCATGGCGTACGAGCGCGTGCTGCTCGAGCACGCGGGCGCGAAGACGAAGGCGCGGCTCGTCAGCGCGGCGAACCGTCTGCTGCCGATCTTCGCGCAGCACGCGCTGTGGCGGCCGAAGGCGCGCGAGTTCATCGGCGCGCTGATGCGGGAGACCGACATCCGCATGCTCCGCGACGACCTCGAGAACGGCATCCG
>CAZDEX010000222.1:2389-3958 GCA_964504405.1 uncultured Gaiellales bacterium
ATACGGCCCGTCGCAATGACGGCACCGTCGCGCCGCAATTCGTATTCGTAATCCACCCAGTCGACCCCGGCCGACAAAGCTACATGCAGCATGGATACGCTCGCCGTGTGACCGGAGGATGCATGTGCGGTGCGGTGCAATTCGAGGTGACGGAGCCCTTCGTCTCCGCGTCGTACTGCCACTGCACGCGCTGTCAGCGCCGGACCGGCACGGCGGCCGCCGCGTCGGCGCGCATCGTTCCTGGATCGTTGAACGTCACGCGCGGCGAAGAGTTGATCGCCGAGTGGGATCCCGGTGACGGCGGGTTCGCGAAGTTCTTCTGCTCGGCCTGCGGCAGCGCGCTGTGGAGCCGACACGCCGAGAGCGGCGCGACGAGCGTGCGGCTCGGCGCGGTCGACGGCGACCCGGGCATTCGTCCGCAGTGGCGTCAGTTCGTCGCGTATGCCGCGCTGTGGGAGCCGATCCCGGACGACGGGTTGCCGCGGTACCAGGAATCTAAGCCGCGCTGAGGACCGGCACGGCGTCGAGCACCGAGCGGACGCGGCTCGCGAGGACGTCGAGCGGGAACGGCTTCTGCAGGAAGCTCGTGGCCTCGCTCAGCACGCCGTTCTCGAGCAGGACGTGGCTCGCGTAGCCGGAGGTGTAGAGCACGCGGAGTGACGGGCGCTGTTCCTGCAGGATGCGCGCGAGCTCGCGCCCGTTCATCTCGGGCATCACGACGTCCGTCAGGAGCAGGTCGAAGTCCTCCCGTGCGGCGATCCGGCGCGCTTGGGACGGCGTACCCGCCGCGAGCACGCGGTAGCCGAAGCTCGAGAGGCTCTCCGCGATCAGCTCGCGCACGACGTCCTCGTCCTCGACGAGCAGGATCGTCTCGGTCCCGGTCGGGGGCCCCGTCGGGGCCGGCCCGGAGTGCGCCGCGACGAAGGCCTTATCCGTCGACGGCAGCGAGATCACAAAGGTCGTCCCACGGCCGGGAGCGCTCTCGACGCCGACGGCGCCGCCCGCCTGCTGCACGATCCCGTACACCGTCGACAGGCCGAGGCCGGTTCCGCGTCCCTGCTCCTTCGTCGTGAAGAACGGGTCGAAGGCGCGCAGCTGCGTCTCGGCGTCCATTCCGATGCCGGTGTCGCAAACGGCGAGCGTGACCATGTCGTCGTCGCGGCTCGTCGTGATCGTCAGCTCCCCGCCGGCCTCCATCGCGTCACGCGCGTTGACGGCGAGGTTGACCAGCACCTGATCGAGCTGGCCGGGGTCGATCTCCGTCAATACGGGAGTGGGCCAGAGGTCGACGGTCAGCGTGATGTGGTCGCCGACCAGCCGCTCGAGGAGCCGCGCGGTCCCCTTGACCACGCCGTTCAGGTCGACGACCTTCGGCTGCACGATCTGCCGCCGGCTGAACGCGAGCAGCTGCTGGGTCAGCTCTGCTGCACGATCGGCGGCACGGCGGATCTCCGCGATCTCGTCGCCGCCGCGGTCGCGCATCACGGCGATGTCCGCGTAGCCGATGATCGCCGTGAGCAGGTTGTTGAAGTCGTGTGCGACGCCGCCCGCGAGTTGGCCGACCGCTTC
>CAZDEX010000223.1:0-3589 GCA_964504405.1 uncultured Gaiellales bacterium
GAAACGCCAGGGCGGGAGCCTCCCGTCGTGCTCCTGCACCACGGGGCCGGATCGACGCGCGCCTGGGACGAATGGGTGCCGGAGATCGGCGGCGGCCGCCGGCTGATCGCGTACGACCGCCGTGGCTTCGGCGCCTCGCCGCGCGACGCCGTCTTCGACCGGCGCATCTTCCACCGCGACGCCGACGATCTCGCCGACCTCCTGCGCGAGCTCGATGCCGCGCCCGCGCACCTCGTCGGGCACAGCGACGGCGCGACCGTCGCGCTCCTCACCGCTGCCCTTCACCCGGACGTCGTCTCGAGCGCGACGTGGATCGCCGGCCACACGCACCTCGAAGAGCCGCTGCGCCGGCTGGTCCTCGACGCGCCCCCGGCGGACGACGCGGGCGACCCGACGAAGGACTGGTACGAGCTCTGGACGCAGACCCTCATCGGCTGGAACATCGAGGACGACCTGCGCGCGGTCACCGCGCCGACGCTCGTCGTGCACGCGACCCGCGACCGCCTCTCACCGCCCCAGCACGCACACAGCGTCGCGCGCGCGATCCCGCACGCGACGCTCTCCTGGTACGACACGTCGAGCCACAGCCCGCACCGAGCCGAACGGGTGCGCTTCGAGCACGAGCTCGAAGCGCACCTGCGATCGGCTAACTGACGGCTGTCGTCTGCGCGGACGTCGCCGTCGCCACGCCGAAGCGGTTCGATGCCTTCACGACGACGCGCAGTGTCGTGCCGACGTCGGCGGCCGTGACGCCGTACGTCTGCGCGGTCGCGCCTGCGATGTCGGCGCAGTTCGCGCCCGCGGCGTCGCAGTGCTGCCACTGATAGGCGAACGTCGCGTCCTCCGCGAACGAGGTGCCCGGCGACGCCGACAAGGTCTGGCTCTGCTGAGGCGTCCCGGCGATCGTCGGCGGAGAGACGGACGTCGGCGCGAGCGCCTTTCCGATGTGCGAGGCGATCGCGGCCGCGTACTTCGACGTGTTCTCGCCGATCGGGCGCAGGCCGACCTCGAGCATGAATACGGCGACGCGATCGATCCGCAGGTAGACGAGCGTCTCGTAGACGCGTCCGCCGTTCGCCTTCACGCTGACCGGAAGCTCGAAGCCCTGGTCGTAGCCCGCGACCTTGCGCAGGTTGCCGACTGCGATCGCGGACTCTTTGACCTTCGCCTGCTTCGCGACCGTCTTCACGAAGAGCGCGCGTCCCGCCTTCGAACGGAATCCGGTCTCCGCCTGTGACACGTCCTTCGTCGCGGTCGCGGCCGACGAGGCGACCATCACCTCCGCCTCGAGGCCGATCATCTTCGCGGTCCTGTTGGGCGACGCGAACGCGAACTCGCGCGCGTACGCCGCGAGGTAACCCTTCTCGCTGACCGCGCCCTCGTGCGTCACCTTCGCGCCGGGAACGTCGCGGCCTGCAGCGTCATCGACGCAACATCAGGCGTCGCCGCAGCGGCCGTCGAGACCACCGCGAGCAGCGCGCCGAGCGCAGCCCTGCCTTCCAGATCTTGCCTGCCGTCACCAGTCCCCCCTGGTTGAAGGGCCGCAGCCTAGCGCGTGCGGCTCTTCAGCGCGCGCTCCATCTGGCGCTTCGCGTCGCGTTCCGCGACGTCGCGCCGCTTGTCGCGCTGCTCCTTGCCTCGCGCCACCGCAAGCTCGACCTTCACGCGGGAGTCCTTGAAGTAGATCCGCGTCGGGACGATCGTCAGCCCCTTCTCGCGCACCTTGCCGTAGAGGGAGTCGATCTCCCGCCGGTGCAGCAGCAGCTTGCGTGCGCGCATCGGCTCGTGGTTCGCGCGGTTGCCCTGGTCGTACGTCGAGATCTCGAGGCCGTTCAGCCACGCTTCGCCGTCGCGGATGTCCGCGAACGCCTGCGCCATCGTCGTGCGCCCGTCGCGAAGCGACTTCACCTCCGTGCCGGTCAGGACGATGCCCGCCTCGACGCGCTCGAGGAGCTCGTACTCGTGCCGCGCACGGCGATTCTCCGCGATCAGCTTCTCTCCCGGTTGCCGCGCCACGTGCGCGAGGGTACCGGGTGGGCTCAGCGGGCCGCGACCGCGGAATGCTCCGAATCGCCGGCGTCCGCGACATCGACGACGCGGTTGCGCCCGCCCGCCTTCGCCTCGTAGACGGCGATGTCGGCTGCGTGCAGGAGGCGCTTCGCGTCGACCGCGTCGCGCGGGTAGCCCGCGACGCGATACACATCGTGGCCGAAAGCGGCTCCTCGACGGTCTCCTCATCGAAGCGCGCCGCCTCGACGGCACGGCGGATCCGCTCCGCGATCTCACACGCCTGCTCGGGCGTCCAGTCCGTCGCCGACCAGGTCGGCGTCGTCGACACCGTCTGGAACCAGGCCGCGCCGTTGAAGACCGGCTGGCCCGTCGCGTCGGTGCCGATGAACGCATCGAGGTTCGTGTGCGGGTTCGGGGGGTTGACGACCGCGGCCGCGGCCCCGGCGTTGACCTCGCCGACGCCGGCGGCGTGGCCGCTGACGAGCGGGAGCGCGGTCGCCGTCCTCATCAGGGCGCCCTTCACCTGGTCGGACGTCCAGCTCGGGTGGCGTGCGAGCACCTGCGCTGCCGCGCCCGCGACGATCGGCGCTGCGAGCGAGGTGCCCGCCGTCCACATGTAGCCGGGGGCGAGCACGCGGTCGGGCGCGGTCGTCGGAAGCGTCGAGCCTGCCGGAACCGGACCGACGATCCAGCGGCCGGGCGCGGAGATCTCGGGCTTGACGAACCCGTCCAGCGTGTGGCCGTAAGCCGACCACGGCGCAATCGTGTCGTCGCGCGCGGTCGTGGTCCCGTTCTCGCCGAGCGCGCCGACCGAGATCACGAACGGGTCGTTGCCCGGCGCGTACTGAGTCTTCTGCGGCGTGCCGGCGACCCCGTAGTTGCCGACGGCCGCGACCACGACGACCCCGTGGAACCAGAGGCTCTCCACGGCGGCGTCCAGCGGGTCGTAGCGGAAGGTCGAGGGGTTGTCGCTGCGCATCGAGAAATTCGCGAGGCGGATGCCGTAGGTGTCCTTGTTCTGCAGGATCCAGTCGGCGGCCGCGATCACGTCGCTCGTGCGCGAGCTGCCGTCCGCCGCCGTCGTGCGCAGGTCGACGAGGTTGGCATTCCGCGCGACACCCGGGTACAACGAGGAGTTGCTTCCCGCGAGCCCGGCGACCATCGTGCCGTGACCCTCGAGGTCGCCCGTCGAACCGGCCGGGCACAGCGAGCAGAAGTCGACGTGCGCGACGACGCGTGTGCCGAAGTCGCCGATCTTGGACGAGTCGATACCGCTGTCGACGATGGCGATCGCCGGCGCCTGCGGCACAGGGAGCAGAGCACCGAGCGCGTCGGTCACCTGCCAGAGCGGAGCAACGGCGGTGGAGTCGCGCCGCACTTCCTGGTTCTGGTAGTCGGACGACTTCCCTCGTTCGAGTTACCCCGTCAGGACAAGCGGAGCTCGACCTTGCCCTCGTTGCGGGCGACCGACTCGACACACACGGAAATCCTGTCGCCGAGCCGAAACGTGCGCCCCGTCGTCCGGCCCACGAGGGCCGTTCCGAGCGGGTTGATCTCGAAGAACTCGCCGTGCAGCCGC
>CAZDEX010000223.1:3599-3947 GCA_964504405.1 uncultured Gaiellales bacterium
CGTGATCGACAGCACGTGGTTGTTCGCCGAGAGCTTGACGAGCTGCGCGCCCGTGAGCGATCCGGCAACGCCGTTGACCGAGTAGAAGGCGCGCTTCACCTTGCCGGCGACGCCTCCGAGGTCCTTTGCGATGCTCGCGCTGTTGTCACCGGGACGGCCGCGGACGATCACGTTGAACGTCGAGTCCGGGTTCGCCTGCGCGTGCGCCATCAGCTCCTGCGGGACGAAGGCGCTCGAGTCCTTCGCCGCCGCCGCCGCGGGGGCCGTCCCCCTTCCGGGGCAGAACGCACAAATCCCTCGTTCGAGTTACCCCGTCAGGACAAGCGGAGCTCGACCTTGCCCTCGTTG
>CAZDEX010000224.1:0-3911 GCA_964504405.1 uncultured Gaiellales bacterium
CGCTGCACACCGTGGCCGGCGAGCGGAGGATGATCGGCGACGTGCTGCTCGACTGCGCGTGGGCCGGCCGGACGCTCGCGGGGTTCGAGAACCACGCGGGGCGCACGATCCTCGACGAGGGCGCAGAGCCCCTCGGCCGCGTCCTATCAGGCTTCGGGAACGACGGGGCGTCCGGCTACGAGGGCTGCCGGTACAAGCGCGTGTACGGCACGTACCTCCACGGGCCGCTGCTGCCGCGCAACCCGTGGTTCGCAGACCTTCTGCTCGCCGACGCGCTCGCCCACGGCGGTCGCCCGACGGAGCTCGAGCCGCTGCCCGACGAGCTCGAGCACGAGGCGCACGAGGTCTCGGCGGCTCGAGCGCGGGCGCGCGGGGGCAAGTTCTAACGCACGCTGCGGCTTCGGCCGATGGCCAGTGCAGTGGCCGAGTACACGATGCTGGACCTGTTCGAGCGGATGGCACCGTGCTCCGCATCCGCGGGGTGCTGGGGCGGCTCGACCTGCCCGAGCTGGACGCCGAGCAGATGCGCAACCTCGTCTACCGGCTGACGACGCTCGAGCAGCAGAAGACGCTCGAGGTCGAACGGGAGCTCGACTTCTCGTACGCCTACGGCGACAAGTGGCGCTTCCGGCTGAACGCGTTCTTCGACCGGGACTCCATGGCGGCGGCGGTGCGGCTCGTCCCGGCGGAGGTGCCGACGCTCGAGCAGGTGCACATGCCGCCGATCCTGCGCGAGCTCGGGTTCCGTCCGCGCGGCCTCGTTCTCGTCACGGGCCCCACGGGCAGCGGCAAGTCGACGACGCTCGCCGCGATGATCGACGCTATCAACGAGCAGCGGGCGTGTCACATCGTGACCGTCGAGGACCCGATCGAATTCGTGCATCAACACAAGCTCGCCGTGGTCAACCAGCGCGAGGTCGGCGCCGACACGCGTTCGTTCGCCCGTGCTCTGCGCTCCGCGCTCCGGCAGGACCCCGATGTGATCCTGGTCGGGGAGCTCCGGGACCTCGAGTCGATCTCGATCGCGCTCACCGCCGCCGAGACCGGTCACCTCGTCTTCGCGGCGCTGCACACGCGCAGCGCCGCGGGACGATGCGGTCCGGAACCTGATCCGCCAGGCGAAGATGGAGCAGGTGCACTCCCGCGCCGAGCGAAAAGGTCGTCGCCGCGCACCGATGAGTCTCTTCGCCACCGGCAGTCCAACGGTCAGAATCATGGGACCCGTCCGCCGGAAGTGAGGAGAGACCGTGGCACGCACATTGCTCGTGATCGGCACTCGCAAGGGGTGCTTCCTGGCCGAGAGCGACGCCGATCGTCGCAGCTGGGCGCTCAGCGGCCCGTTCTGCGAGGGCTGGCCGGTCTACCACGCGATCGTCGACGAGGCCGGCACGATCTACGCCGCCGCGGCGAGCGAGTGGCATGGATCCGCGATCTGGCGCTCGAAGGACCGCGGCGCCACATGGACGCACTCGAGTGACGGCTTGCAGTACTCCGACGGCGAAAAGAAGCTGTCGAAGGTCTCCACGCTGTCGGCGACGGACGGACGGCTGCGGGTCGGTGTCGAGATGCCCGGCATCTTCGAGAGCCGCGACTGCGGCGACACGTTCGCCCTGCTCACGAACCTCGAAGGACAGCCCGGGAGCGAGATGTGGGACGACCCCGCGAACCAGCCGCCGGGCCATCTCGGCATCTCGGGCATCGAGACGACCGACGACCCCGATCGCTTCTTCGCGATCGTGCAGGGCATCGGCGCGTACGAGACGACCGACGGCGGCACGAACTGGACGCCGCGCAACCGCGGGCTTCGCGCCGACTGGCCGCGGGAGCACGAGGAGGTCGGCTTCTGCGTCCACAAGCTCGTCCGCTCTCCCGTCGACGGCGACCGCCTCTACCAGCAGAACCACGTCGGCATGCACCGCAGCGACGACGCGGGGCACTCGTGGACGGAGATCACCGAGGGCCTGCCGACCGAGTTCGGCTTCGCTGCCGCGGCGCACCCCCACGACCGCGACACGTTCTTCGTCATCCCGCTCGACCCGGGACATGGCCGCACCATGCCGGACGGCAAGGCCGCGGTCTGGCGCACGCAGGACGCAGGCTCGAGCTGGCAGGCGATGCGCGCCGGCCTACCGCAGCAGGACGCGTACCTCGGCGTCCTGCGGCAGGGAATGACTGCCGACACGCACGAGATGCCCGGCTACTACTTCGGGACGAGCACCGGGCAGGTGTTCGGCAGCAACGACGACGGCGAGTCGTGGTCGCAGATCGCCGGCTACCTCCCCGCCATCTCCTCCGTTTCGGCCGCAGTGCTCGATTAGATGGCTGATCGGCAGCTGATCGCCGTCGCGGCTGGGGGCCTGCACACTGCGCATTGCGGCCGCCTCGCCCAGCACCAAGGCCAACCGGCCTTGGCACTGGTCGAGTCAGCCACACTGCTTGGTGCAGGCCCTCCCCGCAACAACGCCAACCACCGATCAACCATCTGATGGCGGACGTCCACCTGCCGATGACGCTCACGCCGCTGTTCGCGGGCCTCCCGCGACGCCTCGACGTGGACGCCCCGACGGTGGACGATGCGATCTCGGAGCTGGATGCTCAGTGGCCCGGCTTGCGCGACCGACTGTGCGAGCCGGGCCCGACGATCCGCCGGCACATCCATGTGTACGTCGACCGCGAGCGCGCGCAGCTCGACACGCGGATCGACGCCCGCTCACGCGTCGACGTGATCTCGGCGATCTCGGGCGGTTGAATCCGTTTCGGCGCAGCCGAACCAGATTCGAGGTCAGGCGAGCAGCAGCGGCGTGTGAAACCCCTGAATCTGGTTCGCCTTCGGCGAATCAGATTCCTAGCGCGCCCAGAGCGCGCCGAGGTACACGGCCGGGTCACCCGGCTGCCAGCGCTCGAGGAAGCGCTTGATCGGCGGGTGCACGACGATGTCCTGCAGCTCGTCGCCGGAGAAGAGCCGCGCGCCTTTGATCGCGGCATCCTTCGTCTCGACGTCCGTCAGCGAGCGGTGCGAGAGGTCGGCGGCGAAGATGATGTGCACCACGTGCTTGCGCGCGAGCAGCTGGCCCTTCGGTGCGATCGAGTCGCAGATCGCGACCGGGCCCTCGAACTGGACGTCGGCCTCGACGCCGAGCTCTTCGCGCAGCTCGCGTCGCAGCGCCTCGATCAGCGACTCGCCGCCGTCGACGCCGCCGCCGGGAAGCAGCCAGTACTCCTTGTTCGGCTTTTCCTGACGGCAGAGCAGCACGCGGCCCTGCCACCGGAGAATCGCGCTGACGCGGATGCGCGGCTCCATCAGTGGTGCGACGAGCCGTGGCCGCGGACGCCGCGCTCGCTGTCGGGAAGCTCGTCGACCTCGACGAGGTCCAGCTCCGGAAGCTCGAGGATCACGAGCTGTGCGATGCGCATGCCGGGCTCGACGAGGAACGGCTCGCGCGTGTCGGTGTTCAGCAGGATGACCAGGAGCTCACCGCGGTAGCCGGAGTCGATCAGCCCCGGTGTGTTGACGATCGAGATCCCGCGCTTCGCCGCGAGCCCCGAGCGAGGCTGGACGAACCCCGCGTGCCCGTCGGGGATCGCTACCGCGAGCCCGGTCGGGACGACCGCCCGCTCCCCCGGCCCGATCTCGACACGCTCGCACGCGCTCAGGTCGAGGCCCGCGTCGCCCGCATAGGCGCGCGCCGGAATCACGGCGTTCTCGCGCACCTTCCTGATCCGCAGCTGAATCAGGCGCTCTCCCGCTCCGTGCGCGACTCGGCGATCAGGTACGGAGCGAAGCGCGTCAGCTCGCGCCGTGGCAGCCGTGCAGCCACGAGCACGCCGTCGGGCGTGTCCTCGCGTTCCTCGATCGGTGTGCCCAGCGCGTAGAGCTCGGACAGCTTCCGGCCTTCCTCGTACGGCACGAG